>CAYMRG010000024.1:0-19593 GCA_964392555.1 uncultured candidatus Brocadiaceae bacterium | reverse complement strand
CGCCACGCGAGGAAACGCGGGAGTAGTAGATCAGCGCGTCCTGCGGCCCGCAACCCAAGGTTGCGCGGCGCTGCGCGCCGCCAGAAGGGGCCGCAGGCACGCTGCCGTCTCCAGGGGCGACTACTACTCCCGCTCGCCAACGGCGAATCCGATCGCCACGCGAGGAAACGCGGGAGTAGTAGATCAGCCGTGCACTTCCTCGACCGCGTCGTGGCAGCGGGCGCAATGCTGCGGCTGCAGGCTCTCCTTCAGCGCCTTGATCGCCGCGGCGTCGCCCGCCGTGGCCTTGGCGCCGAGGTCGACGAACGCGGCTTCGGCCTCGCGCGCGTAGGTCGCGAAGTTCGGCACTTCCTTGTCCTCGAACGTGTCGTAGCCGAGGCGCATGACCGCGGCGATGCGGGCGGCTGCGGCCGTGATGCCGGGCAGGTCCTGCGCGGGGTCGCCGTCGAGCAGCGCCTCGACGTGCTTCCAGTCGTCCTCGATCGTCTTCATCGCCGACTTGAGGTTCTTCGGCTTCGCCGCCGCCGATGCGACCGGCACCGCGGGCGTCGTGCGCGGCGCGGGCTCGGCCTGCAGCAGACCCTTGACGACCGGCTCGAGCGACTTGAGGCCGGCGGCGCGGCCCAGCGTGAGCGCTTCGTCGGCGGACTTCTTCTCGACGTGGAACGCGTTGAGCGCGAGCATCGCGCCGACGCGGTTGCTGCTCGCGCAGCACAGCAGCGTCGTCGCGCCGTTGCCGGCCGCGATCGCCTCGCCGACCTTCTGCGCGTTGGCGATCGTCACGTCCTGCGGGCCGCCGATCGGCAACCGCACGAACGTCACGCCGAGCGCCTTCGCCTTGGCTTCCTCCCAGCCGGTCTCGGGTTCGGTCGCCGGCCGCAGGCACACGACCCGCGTCACGCCGAGCGCGGCGAGCTGCGCGAGCTGCTCCTCGGTCGGCTGGCCCGCCGTCAGCAGGCCGGGGCGCGGCATCGCGAGGTTCTTGACGCCGGTCGCCTCGAGGGCCGGCGTCATCGCGGTCGGCGGCGCCGGTGGCGAGCCACAGGCGGCGAGGAGGGCGAACAGGGCGAACGCGGTGGTCGGGAGCTGGCGCATACCAACGTTCTACGCCGCTGGCTGGCGCCGGCAAGGCGATTGCCCGCGCGGTAGGCACCTCACAGCAATCCGATCGTCAACGTCAGGGCGTTGCTGCTGGTGTTGTCGACGAAGGTCAGGTTCTGGTCGATCTCGAGCAACACCAGTTGCTGGTGCAACTGCTGGCCGGTCAGCCAGCCGGCGTCGGGGATGGCGAGCATCGTGTCGACGGTGCCGGTGCTGGAGAAGGTCACTTCCAGGGCGTCCGGGGTGACGAGCAGGTTGCAGCCAGGTTGACTGGGTGCAAGCAGGTTGGCCAGTGGGATGCTGGCTGGTTGGAAGCCGGTGGCGACGACGACGAATGCCGGCGACGGGATGGTCGTGCTGCGGGCCTCGAAGGTGGCGCCGAGCCAGGGAAGGTTCACGGCGTCGTAGGTGTTGGGGCCGCCGGAGCCCGGGCAGGAGGAGCCGGTGGCGACGGCGGCGCCGGGGCAGGTGGGAGTCCTTTGAGCCAGGAACGGAGACACCCTGCTGCCGGCGATGGTGAATTCCCCACCTGCGACGATCCTGCCGTTCGGCAGCATGGCCACGGCCGCGACATCGCCGTCCATATCGCCCACGTGGTTCCAGCCGTTGCCATCCCACAACATGACTCGATTCGGGATGACGCTGGTGGTGTCCTGGAATGCTCCGCCCGCCACGATATTGCCGTTCGGGAGCGCGGTCAGCGCATGGACCGTGCCGTGCATGCCATTGGCCATCGCCGACCAGGTACTGCCATCCCATCGCGCGACGCTGCTTGCCAGGACGCCTCCGGCAATCGAAAACGCGCCACCCGCCACGAGTCGGCCATTGGTGAGCACGGCCAATGCGTGGACGTGGTAGTTCATGCCACTGCCGAGGGGTGACCATGCATTGCCGCTCCATCGGGCGACGAAGTTGGCGGCAGCACCACCGGCGGCGGTGAAGAATCCGCCGGCGACGAGGTCACCGTTCGGCAGCACGGCCAGTGCGAGCACCGCGCTGTTCACGCCGTTGCCGAGCGGCGACCACGTGCTGCCATTCCAGCGGGCGATCCGGCTCGCGGCACCGCCTCCGGCGTTGTTGAAGAAGCCGCCTGCGACGAGGTCGCCGTTCGGCAGTGCGGCCAGGGCATGGACGTCGCCGTCCATGCCGTTGCCGAGCGCGGACCAGGTGCTGCCATTCCAGCGCGCGATCCGGTTCGCGGTGACGCTCCCTGCCGTCGTGAATCCACCGCCTGCCACGAGGTCGCCGTTCGGCAGCGTGAGCATGACGTGAACGGCGCCATTCGTTCCGTTGCCCAGCGCGGACCAGGCATTGCCATCGAATCGCGCGATGTGGTTGGCGGTGATGTTGCCGGCGGTCGTGAACGCACCACCGGCGACGAGGTCGCCGCCGGCAAGCCCCGTCAATGCGCTCACGGCGCTGTCGAGGCCGTTGGCCAGCGCCGACCAGGAGCTGCCATCCCACCGCGCGACGTGGCTCGCGGGGACGCCGCCGGCGCTCGAGAAGGAGCCGCCTGCCACGAGATCGCCGCTCGGGAGCGCGGTCACGGTGTGGACCGTGTCGTTCATGCCGCTTCCCATCGCCGACCAGGCGTTGCCACTCCATCGCGCCATGTGGTTCGCGGTGACGCCGCCCGCGTGGGCGAAGCTGCCGCCTGCCACGAGATCGCCGTTCGGGAGCACGGTCAGAGCTCGGACCGAATTGTCCATGCCGCTGCCCATCGCGGACCAAGAGCTGCCGTTCCACCGCGCGACATGGCTGGCGGCTATGCCGCCGGCATTCGTGAAGGCGCCACCTGCCACGATGTCGCCGTTCGGCAGGGCGGTCAGGGCTTCGACGCGGCCGTCCACTCCGGCGCCGAGCGGCGACCAGGCGCTGCCATTCCATCGCGCGATGTGGCTGGCGGCGACACCGCCGGCGATGGTGAAATCCCCGCCGCCCACGACATCGCCGTTCTGCAGCACGATCAGAGCGCGAACCGCATTGTCCATCCCGACACCCATCGCGGACCATGAGCTGCCGGTCCATCGGGCGACGCGGCTCGCGGCGACACCACCGGCGGTCGTGAAGAAGCCGCCCGCCACGAGGTTGCCGTTCGGCATTGCGGCCAGTGCCTGGACGACGCCATTCGTGCCCAAGGTCAGCGGATTGGTCACCGCGAACCACGCATTGCCGTCCCAACGAGCGATGTTCGTGGAGACGCCGCCGGCGTAGTAGAAGCTGCCGCCCGCCACGAGGTCGCCGTTCGGTGTCGTGGTCAGGGCCGTGACCTGGAGGTTCATGCCGGAGCCCAGCGGCGACCAGGCGCCCGTGGCCTGATCCAAGCGGACGACGCGGTTTGCCTGCAAGTCGCTGGCGACCGTGAAGTCACCCGCCAGGAAGACGCGAGCCGGAGCTGGTCCGGTGCCATCGGGATCCCACATCGCCGTGGCCAGGACCGCACCATTGGTACCCGGTATGCCTTCTCCCGGCAGCCACTGCGCCCAGCACTGTGCTCGAGCGACCGCTGGAGCCAGCATTGCACCGAGGGTGACCAAGACGATGGGGGCGCAGCGAAGGGTTCGCATGGGACTGGTCGCCGGGGAGGTGTGCGAGGCCGCCTCTTCCCCGCGACGGCGAAGCATAGCCTGCACTTCTCACCAACCACCTCGTCCGAGTGCGTCGATTTCGTCGTCCGGCCCCGCAGGGCGGCGAACGCGGCGTGCTTGGTCGTGGCGGTGGTGAGGAATCCGTGCCAGGCCGCCGCCCTGTGTCGCAAATGCGCGCGAGTTTCGCGCGGTGACCCAGTGACAATGCCGGACATCCTCGGCTCGCACGAAATGCACGTCCTCGCCACCACAGCCCTGGATCTCCTGCTTGCGGTGACCTTGCTGGTCAGTCTCCAGATCGCGGCCGGCTGGGGCGAGCTGTGTGGGATCCGACCCGGCGGCGACAAGTCGGGACTGGGCGGCTTCGCCATGCTGTTCCTGTTGTTCGGCTGCCGTTGGCTCGTGCTGGCCGCCTGCCTGGTGTATGCGCCGCCATGCGGGGAGCGCGCCTGGACGATCGCCGCCCATGCCATCCTGGGCGTCGTGTCGGCCAGGCTCTTCTCGCGCGGTGTCGATCGCGTGCAGCGCGACAGCACGGTGGCCAATACCGTGGGCCTCGTCTGCAGCACGTTGATCCCGGCGCCGGCCTGGGCCCTTGCGGTCCACGGCGTCAACGCCAGCTGGCTCGCCGGCCCTTACGTGCTCCCCGCCTGCGCGGTCGCAGTCGCGCTGCCACACGCGGCCCTGCACGAGCAGCGCCGCCGCTCGATGCTTCGAGCCAGGCGAGACGGTCCGTGACGGCCGGCGGCGTTCACGATGGCGAAACCGTTCGCCATGCCGCGAGCCAGTGGTAGAGGAACCACGCAGCGACGTGGGCGATGGCGAGAAGCCTGCAGAGAACCGAATGCCGACGGCAGCGAGCAGCCAACGTAGAGCATTCATGGGACTGCCAGCAGCACGACCATCGCGCCATCGCAGTACGACACCGCGGCGGTCGCCGTCTGCCAATCCCTCCGCCAGGGCCGTCAGGAGCCGGCGAACGCCCGCTCCAGCGCCGCCAGATCGATCTTGCCCATCTTCATCATGGCCGCGCTGACGCGCTCGACCTTGGCCGGATCCTTGTCGCCCATCATCGCGAGCAGCCGGCGGGGAGCGATCTGCCACGACACGCCGAACTTGTCCTTCGTCCAACCGCACTGACCCTTGCCGTCGGCGGAGAGCTTCTGCCAGTAGTCGTCGATCTCCTGCTGCGTGTCGCACTGCACCAGCAACGACACCGCTTCGTTGAAGCGGCTCTGCGTGTTGCCGTTGATCGCGATCAGCTCCATGCCGGCGACGCGGAACGTCGCCGAGATCAGTTCGCCCTTCGGGCCGAAGCCACCCTCGGGCCACCGTGACTCGGTGAGGATCTTGCCGTCGGCGAAGGCGGACACGTAGAAGCGCACGGCCGCCTCGGCCTCGCGCGGGAACCAGAGGGCGGGCGTGATCTTCGGCATCGGGGTATTCGTCTGCGGCGCAGGCGCGGTTCGGGGGCGTTCGGGCTCTTGGGTGTGGAAGGCGGCGCCCAGCGTGGCGGCCGCGAGCAGGAGAAGCGTGTGGACTGTCTGCATGATGTGATCGGATGGTGCGGCGAACGACATGGTCGCCGTGCCAGGGAGTCGGTGCCGCGGGGTCGGATTCGACACCGCGGCACGAAATGCCGCTCACGACAGCCGCGCCGCCTTGCCGGCGAGCCATGCGCGCTCAGCGAGGTTGGTCGCGCGCGCCGCAGCGGCGAGGAAGTCGGCGGCCGCGGCCTCGCGATCGCCGCGCATCTCGTGCAGGTGGGCCTGCAGGGCGAGCAGGCGATGACCGCGGGCGAGGGCGGGATCGCGTGCCAACGCGGGAAGCAGAGCCTGCGCCGCTGCCGGTCCATGCACCATCGCGACGGCGACGGCGCGGTTGAGCGCGACGACCGGGCTGTCGTGCAGTGCCATGAGCAGGTCGTAGATGGCGAGGATCTGTGGCCAGTCGGTCGCGGCGAAGTCCGTCGCCGCGGCGTGCACGGCGGCGATCGCGGCCTGCGCCTGGAAGACGCCGAGCGTCGGTCGCTGCAGCGTGCGCATCAGCAGGTCCTCGCCCTCGGCGATGCGGGCGCGATCCCACCGACTGCGATCCTGTTCGTGCAGTGGGATCAGCTCGCCGGCGGGGCCGGTGCGCGCGGCGCGGCGCGCGTCGGTCAGCAGCAGCAGCGCCAGCAGCCCGGCGGTCTCGGCGTGACCGGGCGCCTCGGCGTGCACGAGGCGCGCGAGACGGATCGCTTCGTCGCACAGATCGAGGTCGACGAGGGCCGCACCGTCACTCTGCGCGTGCCCCTCGTTGAACATCAGGTAGACCACGTGCAGCACCGCCGTGTGGCGACGGGCGCGGTCGGCCGCGTCGCCCGGGGGAAAGCCGCCGCCAGCGGCGGCGATCGCCGCCTTGGCGCGGCTGATGCGTTGCGCCATGGTCGCTTCCGGCACCAGGAACGCGCGGGCGACCGCCGCCGTCGTCAGGCCGGCGACGGCGCGCAGCACGAGCGCCACGGCGGATGCGTCGGTCAGTGCCGGGTGGCAGCACAGGAACAGCAGCTGCAGCGTCTCCTCGGCGGCGGGTTCGGGCAGCTCGGGAGGTGGCGCCTCCGTCGCGGCGGCCGCGGCCACGCACGCCTCCCGCGCGGCGCGCGCCCGTTCGGCGTCGTGGTGGTCGGCGAGCCGACGGCAGGCGACCGCGAACAACCAGCCGCCGGGGTTGCCGGGCAACCCCTGGCGTGGCCAGGTCGTCGCCGCCGCGAGCAGCGCGTCCTGCACGGCGTCCTCGGCGGCGCCGAAGTCGGGGCTGCGGCGCACGACGGCCGTCAGGACCCGTGGCGCGAGTTCGCGCAGGCGCAGCTCGAGCGCCGCGTCGCGCGGCTCGGTCACGCGCTACACCTCGGGCGCCTGACCGACGGCGCGCAGTTCGATCGGGATCTGCAGCGGCCGGCCGCCGGGTCCCGGCGCCGTCGATGCCTTTGCGGCGATGGCGACCGCACGCTCCGGCGACTTCACGTCGACGAGCCAGAAGCCGGCGAGGAACTCCTTCGTCTCGGCGAACGGTCCGTCGCTGACGATTGGCGTGTCGGCGCGTGCCGCCCGCACGATCTTGGCGCTCATCGGCACGTCGAGGCCCTCTGCCAGCACCAGCTCACCGGTCGCCGTGAGCTCCTGGTTGAGGGCCAGCATGAACTGGATGTGGGCCTGGAAGTCGGCGGGAGTCCACGCTGCCAGCGACTCGAAGTCGGACCGCGTGCACGACATCAACAGCATGTACTTCATGGGTTTCGTGGCGGTCCGGGACCGAGACCGGCGCCAGGTAGTCGGCGCCGAAGGCGCTCTCTCGACATCGTGACGTGGATTTTTCCGCGGGCCACAGCCCGCCCATGGTTTCGTGGCGTCGTCGATTCGCAGGGTCTGCGGACGATCAACCGTCGGCCAATACCGATGCGGCGTAGGCGATGACCGCCGCGCCGAGCGCGAGTTCGCGTTCGTTGACCATCGGCAGGTCGTCGACCTCGGTGTGGTGGTAGTCGAAGTAGCGCTGGCCGTCGACCCACAGGCCGTACGTCGTGACGCCGGCATCGTGCAGCGGTGAGATGTCCGCACCGCCGGCGCCGCCGCCCGCGGCGAACACGCCGGCGCCGATGTCCTGCAGTGGCAGGAAGTGCTGGCGCACCGCCGCCGCGGCCTCGTCGCGCAGCGAGCACGAGAAACCGACCGGCGAGAAACCGCCGCTGTCGGTCTCGATCGCGGCGGTGTGTTGAGCCAGCTCCGCAGCGTGCGCCTCGGCATAGGCCTTGCCGCCGCGGAGGCCGTTCTCCTCGTTGGCGAACAGGACGACGCGGATCGTGCGCTTCGGCCGGATACCGCACGCCTTGAGCAGTCGCACCGCCTCGAGGCAGTGGGCGACGCCGGCGCCGTCGTCGTGCGCGCCCTTGCCGAGATCCCAGGCGTCGAGGTGGCCGCCGATCAGCACGACCTGTTCGGGGTGTTCGCTGCCGAGCAACTCGCCGACGACGTTGGCCGCGGCGACGTCGGCGTGTTCGCGGCAGCCGAGCGTGAGGCGCATCCGCACCGGACCCTGCTTCAACTGCGCGGCGAGGACTTCGGCGTCGGCGGTCGAGATCGCCGCGGCGGGCACCTTCGCGACCGTGTCGTCGTAGTGCATCGCGCCGGTGTGCGGGTGGTCGTCGATCGTCGTCGTCATCGAGCGCACGATCGCCGCGATCGCGCCGACCTTGCCGGCCTCGATCGCGCCGTTGCTGCGCTGCGGTACGGCGTCGCCGTACGACTGGCCGGTGCGGCGCAGCGCGCGCGACATCGGCCGGTTGAAGAACACGATCTTGCCGCGCGCGGCCTCGCCGAGCGCCTGCAGCTGCTCGAACGTGCGCACCTCGACGACCTCGCCTTCGAGGCCGCCATCGGGCGTCGCGACGCTGCCGCCGAGCGCGGTGACGCGCAGCGGTCGCGGCGTCGGCGTCGTGATCGCGGCCGTCTCCACGCCGCGCTCCCAGTACGGCACCATGCATGGTTCGGCCCGCACGTTGTCGAGGCCGATCTCGTGCATCGTCGCGAGGCCCCACTGCACGGCGTCGGCGAAACCGGGCGACCCGGAGAGGCGCTTCGGCGCCGCCGCCAGCAGCGACTGCAAGGTCGCGATCGCGCGGTTGTCGTCCAGCGCGCGGGTCACCAGCTGGCTGCAGCGGGCGGTCAGCGCAGGGTCGCCGGCGGCGCCCGCAGCCGTGGTCGGCGCGTGGCAGGACGTGGCGACGAGCGCGGCGAGAAGGCACAGGCGGCGGTGGTTCACGGCCGAAGCGTCGGCGCCGCGGACCCGGATTTCCAGCGGCGGCGTGTCGGCCGCTACCCGTGGGTCGCCGCGTCGGCGCGTTCGTCCTGGTCGGGCGCGTGGGCGCGCCGCATCCGGTCGCCCGCCGCGCTGGCGAGGGCACGGCGGACGTCGGCGAAATGGAACGGCTTGGCGAGGCTGTCGTGGCTGCGCAGGTCCGCGACGTGGCGGGCGAGTTCGGTCTCGCTGTGCCCGCTCATCAGGATCACGCGCAGATCGGGCCGCAGCTGCCGCAGGCGGTCGACGACCTCGGAGCCGTCCATGCCCGGCATCGTCAGGTCGACGAATGCGACGAAGCGGTCGGTCGCGGCCGCGCCGCGCGCGACATCGAGCGCTTCTTCGCCGTCCCCGGCTTCGATCACGGTGACGCCGGTGTCGGCCAGCACGAGGCTAAGCACGCGGCGCACGGCGGGTTCGTCGTCGACGACCAGCACGGTCACCTCGGTGTACTGGGCGGTACCTTCGTCGGTCGTCGTGGGCGGGTCGCGCCGCGTCAGCAGATCGCTGGCCTCGACCGGGAGGCGCAGGCGGAACGTCGTGCCGCGACCAACCGTGCTGTCGACCTCGATCGTGCCGTTGTGGCGCCGGGCGATGCCGTGGGCGACGGCCAGACCCAGGCCGCGGCCGGGAAACTTGGTCGTGAAGAACGGATCGAAGACGCGCTGTGCGACCTCGGGCGGCATGCCGGCACCGTCGTCGGTGATCTCGACGCAGACCGCGGCCTGCTGGCCGCCGGCAGCTGCCAGCGGCGCGACGCGGATACGCACGTTGCGGGCGCCGGCATCGCGCGAGTTCTGCACGAGGTTGAGCAGGAGCTGCTCGTACTGGCTGCGGTCGACCAGCGCCATGGGGTTGCGGGAATCGACCGTCGTGCGCACGGCGATGCCGCTGCCGGCCAGTTCCTGCAGGAGCGGCAGTGTCTGGTTGGTCAGCGACAGCAGGTCGTGGCTGGTCGGCACCGGGGGCACGCCTTCGGCGTAGGACTGCAGCTGCCGGCACAGGCGGGCGCCCTGCTGGCCGGCGGTCACGATCGCGGCGGCCAGCCTGGTCTCGTCCTGGCCCGGTGCCCTTCGCTGCAATAGCTCGGCGTTGCCGATCATGCCGGTGAGCAGGTTGTTGAAGTCGTGGGCGATGCCGGCCGCGAGGGTGCCGAGGCTCTCGGTGCGCACCATCTGCTGCAATCGCGCCTCGAGCGCGGCCTGTGCCGCGCGCGCCTGTTCGAGGTCGCTCATCCGCTCGGAGAGTTCCCGGTTGGCGGCGGCCAGGCGCCGACGGCCGAACCAGGCCAGGAGCGCGATGACCACGGCGGCGGCGAGCGCGGCGAGGGCGATGTGCCAGCGGTGGCGGTCGGCCGTGGCGGCGGCGAGGCGCTGCTCCTCCGCGAGCCGCTGCCGCGCGGCGTCGCGCGCATTCTCCGCCGCCCGCTGGTCCGCGCGCACCTTGACGAGAGCGCCCTGCTCGTCGAGACGCTCGCGGGCGGATGCATCGAGCTGGCGCGACAGGCGCTCGGCCAGCTCCGCGTCGTGGTTGCGCACGGCGAGTTCGAACCGGGTCTGCAGCAGCTCTCGTTCGAGCCCGGCGAAGCCGCGGTCCCTGATCGTCGCGTCGCATTCCTCCAGCAGGGCCTTGGCGCCGGCGAGGTCCTCGGCGCGAATCGCGAGCCATGCCTGCAGGTCCAGCGAGCGAGCCAGGTCGATCCGATCACCGAGCTGGCGGTAGATCCCGACGGCCTCGGCATAGACCTTCTGCGCGGCGGCCGGATTGCCGTTGCGGAACAGCATGCCACCGCGCAGCGACTGGACGCCGCCGAGCAGGCGGCGATCGCCGGTGCGTTCGGCGACTTCCGTCAGCGCCTCCAGCTCGAGCAGCACCTCGTCGCGGGAGGAGCCTTCGCGGCGGAACTGCAGCGCCGCGAATCGCGCATCGGGCTCGAGGAACTCACAGGCCCTGGCCTGCCCGTGGCTCGCGGCCGCCGCGAACGCGTCGCGCAGCGGCGTGCTGTCGAAGTCGGGCGAGGCGTGCAGCGAGCGCATCGTGGCGCGGACACGCAGCAGGTCGTCGTCGCAGGTGTCGGCATGGGCGCGCGCCACCAGCGCGAGCCGCAGTTCCTCGGCGTGGTTGTCGGTCGAGCAGCGCTGCATGGCCGCGAACAGGTTCCGGTAGCAGGCGAGCGCCGGTGCGGTCGGCGGGGTCAGATCGTCAGCCTGACTCACCCACTCCGCGGCGGCGACCGGACCCTCGGTGCGCGTGAGCAGGTAGCCCGTCAAGGCCGCGGCGAGTGCCGCCGTCCCCGCCGTCCCCGCCGGCCCGCCGGTCCGTGCTGCGGCACGCATCCGTTCGGCGGTGGCCAGGGCCTTGGCGAGGTCGACGTTCATATCCGCGAACGCGAGCTCGCACTGCAGCGCGAACCACTCCGGCGTCCCGCTGGCGGTTGCTGCGATCTGCTGCACGACGTCGCGAGCACGCGCCTCCTGGGCGAGCAACCCGGTCATCGGGCTGGCGGCGAGAGCCATGACGATGAGACCCCTTGCGGCAGGCATGGCGCGGGAATCTACCGGCTGGGACGGCTCCGGGCGACGCTCGATGCCGCCGCCACGGCGAGATCAGTGTTTCGCCGGATGCGCCTGCCGCGGGATCGCCAGCAGATCGTCGACCAACGCGGCCACGCCGAGCGTGCCCGCCTGGGAGTGCAGCGCGTCATGCTGGGCGACGAAGCGCGCGAGCGTCTCCGGCGCCACGAGCGGCAGCGCCGTCGCGCTGGCGGTGCTGACGACGCCGTCGTCTCCCTCGCCGAGATCGCCGTAGATGACGTGGTAGCGGGTCGGGTTGTCGACGTAGGCCGAGGTCATCGCCACGGCGAGCGAGGCGGGCGTGCGGCTGATGTCGAAGGCGGCCTGCAGCAGGTGCTCTTCGCCCGGTTCGGCATTGGCCTCCGCGAACTCGGCGAGATCGTCCCCCAGCTTCGCGCCGCCCTGGGGAGCGCCAAGCATCACGAGGTTGACGACGGTATCTGTCAACGCCGGAGCGCCTGGTTGCCAGTCGGGCCGGTCCGGATCCGCGGCGGAATACTCCAGCAGGTAGCGCCCGACCATGCCGCCGAGGCTGTGGCCGAGGATCGTGCAGCCGAAGCCGGGCTGGCGGTTCGCGGCGATCGCGTCGTAGAGCGCGTTGGCGGTGGCGGCGATCCCGCGACCCGACGGATACTGCAGCAGCACCACGTTGTGCACGCTCGGCGGCAGCAGGGCGACGACGTCGTCCGCATCGAGGTAGTCGAGCGGGTTGCCGAACAGGCCCGGCAGGATCAGCACGTTCTCGTTCGCGGGCGACTGCCAGAACGAAGCCAATGAGCCGCGGCCGATCGTGGCCACCTGCGACCCGTTCTCGACCAGGACCGGCGTGCCGCCGACGGTTTCGCTGGTCTCCAGCGTCGCCGGATCGACGAAGCGGAACGGCTGGGTCATCAGCCGGTGCAGCAGGCCGGTCCAGGCGAGCACGTCGCCGAGCCGCGTGGTGTCCGCGGTGACGGTGTGGGTCGGCTCGTCCACGCTGCTGTTGGCGAGCGGCAGCCATGGCGCGCCGGGTTCGCGTTGGGCGAAGCAGACGTAGCTGCTGCTGCTCGAGTCGTCGTCCAGCGACTCGGGATCGGCGTCGGCGGGCAGGCGAACGGTGACGTGCGCCGGGTGCGCCAGTTCGAGCGTGTTCGGCGAGAAGCGATAGATCGGGAAGATGCCGAGCACGTCCGGGCTGCGGATGCCGGTTTCGATCGCGAACCGCGTCGGCTCGGCGACCGCCCCGGGCGGGATCTCGATCGAGACGCCGGCGTCGTTGCCGTCGACGAACGCCAGCGTGCCGCCAGCGGGGCCGATCGTCGCGGCGACCGTTCGGCTGCTGCCGGTCGTGCCGCCGTGACCGTTGCTGCACGCGGCCGCGAAACCGGCGAGCACCGCCAGCCAGGGCGAGTGTCGGCAGCGCCGGATCGGCGTGGCGTCGCGGGTGGGGGCAGGCGGCATCGGCGTCGAGTATCCCGCCGGGAGTCTACTCGTTGGCGGGTGCGATGTTGCGCATTCGCCGCGCGAACGCGGTGTAGGCCGCAGCCTCTTCGGATGTGGTCGTCGCGTGCGGTGGCACCGCGGCTTCGTAGGCGGTGAAGCGCTGCGCGAACGCGGCCGGATCGCGGCCGGCCAGCTGGGCCAGCTCGGGAACGGCGTGCAGCAGCCGTTGCATGCGCAGCTTGCGCACCAGCACGCGGGTCAGCCGCAGGCCGTCGTCACCGATGGCCAGCAGCTGGCCGCGTTCGACGGGAGTCAGGTCGTGATCGGCGCGGCGCAATTGCTCGTGCAGCCAGGCGCGCGGATCGGCGTGGCCCAGGGCCGCGACCAGCAGGCGTTGCAGTTCGCTCAGCACAGCATGCTCCGGGCGCGTGCGAAATCGGCCGCGAACTGGCGCCCGGCGGCCTCGTCCATCGCGGCGGGAAACCACTCCAGCACGACCGCGCGCAGCGCCGTCGCCCGCGGCAGCGCGCCGGCGAACGCGCGCCAGACCGGTTCGGGCACCGGGCCGTCGTGCGAGTCGAGCCGCAGCGACCGGCCGCTCGGCAGCAGGCCGGGATCGCTGTCGCTGCCGCCGCTGAGGTGGATCTCGAGCACGCGCGACCACGGGATGTGCGCGAGCCAGGCGTCGAGGTCGGCGTCGTTGTCGCGGCAGAACGCGTAGGCGTTGTGGAGGTCGAGCAGCAGATGGGCATCGGCGGCCGCGGCGATCCGGGCGAAGAACTCCGGCTGCGCCAGCGGCTCGCCGAGGCAGAACAGGTCCGCGTTGTTCTCGAACGCGACGACGTCGCTCGCGGCGCGCAGGTCGCGCAGCGTCGCGGCGACCGTCGCGACCGCCTCGTCGGTCGGCGGCAGCGGCAGCGGCCACGCGGTGAACGACCCGTCGGCGTCGGCGAAGCCGAGGTGTTCGCTGAACCACTGCCAGCCGAACACGCCGCGATCGCGCCGCAGCGCCGCGAGCCAGTCGCCGCGCCGCGCCGGTGGCACCGCGGCGCCGAGCGAGCCGAGCGTGCCGTGGCCGCAGACCGGTCGCCCGGCGCGGGCGACGAACGTCGCCAGGCTCGCGTGCGCAGGCAGCGGCGCGCCTCGGTCGCCCCACAGCGTCTCCGGCGTGATCTCGAACAGCTCGGCACGGTCCTCGATCAACGCGCGGCAATGGCGCCAGAACTGCGGTTCGGGCTGCAGCGCGATGCCGAGTCGGGGCCGCGCGGTCGCGCTGCCCGCGGTCACGGGCCGACCAGCTTCAGCAGCGTGTTCAGTTCGGGCGGCACGAAGCCCATGCCGCACGCGGGGCAGGGATCGCCCTGTAGGACCTCGGCGGTGCAGCCGAGCGGCGGCCGGATCGACTCGAAGCCCGCCTCGCTCGCGAATTCGCGGCGCTCGGCGGTGCCGGTGACGAACAACGGCGCGACGCTCACGAGGTTCTTCTTCAGGCGCGCATCGATCGCCTGCATCTCGGCGGTGAGCGCTTCGCTGGCCGCCTCCGGCGCGGCCGCGACGATCTCGCGCCGCCGCTGCAGATCGCGCGCCAGCGCCGGCGGCACCGATGCCTGGCGCGCCGCCAGCGTCGCCGGTTCGAGCAGCGCCTTGCCGACCTCGCGGGCGAACGCTTCGCGATCGCCGACGTCGAGTGCCCAGCCGGCCGCGCGCTTGCCGTCGGCGCCGAGCAGCACCAGCGTCTCGCCGGGCTGCGCGCCGCACGCGTCGGGTATCGCGAACACGGGAACGGTCATCGCCAGCAGCGCCTGGGGCGGGCTGCCGGCTGCGGGCTGCTGTTGCCGGATCGACGCTCGCGCGCCGGCGCTGCGCAGCCATTGCACCTGCCGCAGCAGCAGGTCGCGCGCGGTCGCGATCGGGTGCTCCTCGCCGCGCCTGGCGAACAGCATGCCGCACTTGACCTCGGCTTCGCGCAGCGCCTTGGCGCGGGTCGCGTCCGCGGGTGCGTCGGCCGGCGGCAGCACGAAGGCGAGGATCGGCGCCTTGTGCGCCTTCGCCTCGGCGAGCGCCGCCTGCCAGGCCTCTGCCAGCGTGTGCGGCTCCGGGGTCGCGAGGGAGATGCGGTCCTGGGCGGTGAGCACTGCGGCGAGCTGCAACAGGACGAGCGTCGAGAGGTGTCGGGTCATGGCGGTGGCGCGCGAACGGGCTGATCGGCCGGCGGTTCCCAGGGAGTCGCAGACTACGCCGTGCACTCCATGGTAGCGGGCCGAGCGTGCCGCTTTCGCCGTCCTGCGGCGGCCGAGCGTGCCGCTTTCGCCGTCCTGCGGCGTCAGGCGAGCCGAAGCGTGCTCGGCGGGGCGAAGGCCCCGCCTCCGCGCGCTTCGGGTCGCCTTCCTTGCAGGACGACGAAATCGGCGCGCTCGGGTGGGGGGCTCGGGGGGAGGTGCGAGTCGCCCGTGCAAATCGACGGACTCGGACGCGGTGGTTGGTGAGAAGTGGGGGCTAGACTGCGCGGCCTTCGGAGCCATCATGCCGCGACGCCTCGTCTCGTCCTTGCTCACCGTTTCGTCTTCGGCGCTGCTCGGCGCCGGCTGCGCCAGCCACCCGACGCCTGCGCCGGTGGCGTGGGCGATCGCGATCCATGGCGGTGCCGGCACGCTCGATCGCGGTGCGCCGCCCGAGCAGTTGCAGGCGTATCGCGAGGCGCTGCAGAAGGCGCTCGATCTCGGCCGCGAACGGCTCGCGCGCGGCGACGCGGCGCTCGACGTCTGCGAGGCGGTCGTGCAGGTGCTCGAGGACGATCCGCTGTTCAACGCCGGGCGCGGCGCGGCCTTCAACGAGCAGGGCAAGCACGAGCTCGACGCCGCGATCATGGACGGCAGCACGCGGCAATGCGGCGCGGTTGCCGGCGTGCGCACGGTCAAGCACCCGATCGCGCTGGCGCGGCTGGTGATGACCAGGACGCAGCACATCCTGCTCGCCGGCGACGGCGCCGAGCAGTTCGCCGATGCGATGCAGGTCGAGCGCGTGCCGAACGAGTACTTCGACACCGAGTATCGCCGGCGCGTGCTCGACGAGGTGCTGCGCGAACGGCAGCAGCATGGCGCGGCGACGTCGCCGAGCGCGGGTCCGGGCGCCTACGGCACCGTCGGCTGCGTCGTGCGCGATCGCCAGGGCCATCTCGCCGCCGCGACCAGCACCGGCGGGCTGACCGGCAAGCGCTGGGGTCGCATCGGCGATTCGCCGCTGATCGGCGCCGGTACGTATGCCGACGACTGGGCCGCGGTCAGCGGCACGGGCACCGGTGAACAGTTCATGCGCCACGTCATCGGCCATGCGATCGCGGCGCGCATGCGGTTCGGCGGCCAGACGCTGGCCGTGGCCGCGCACGAGGCGGTGTTCGCGACGCTGCAGCCCGACGACGGCGGCGTGATCGCGGTCGATCGCGACGGCAACCTCGCCACGCCCTTCAACACGGTCGGGATGTACCGCGGACTCGCCGACGCGAACGGTCGGTGCGAGGTGAGGATCTTCGACCAATGACGTCGCGCGCGTTCGTGGCGGCGCTCCTGGTCGGCCTGGGTGCCACGGCGTGCCGAACGGTGCCGGAACCGCGGGGCACCGCGGGCACGCTGCTGGCGATCGGCGGCGGCCTCGACGACGACAGCCAGTTCGTCTACGAACGGCTGCTCGCACTCGCCGCGGCGCACGGGCCGGCGCGGATCGCGATCGTCACCGCGGCGACCGGGCCCGAACAGCAGGAGGCGATCGACAAGGCCGAGGCGCTGCGCGCGTGGGCGCCGGGCGTCGCCGTCGACGTGATCTGGCGCGACACGCCGACCGAGGCCACGGTCGCGGCGATCGAAGGTGCGACGGCGCTGTTCTTCACCGGCGGCGACCAGGCGCGGATCACGGTGCGCTACCGGCCGGACGGGGCGGCGACGCCCGAGTGGCTGGCGATGCGCGGGCTGTTGGCGCGCGGTGGCGTGATCGCCGGCGCGAGTGCCGGCTGCGCGATGCTCGGCAGGGAGATGCTGCTCGGTGGCGACAGCGCCGCGGCGCTGCGCGATGGCGCGCGGGTCGGCCCGGGCATGGCGTTCGTCGATTGCGTGCTGACCGATTCGCACTTCTTCGAACGCGATCGGCTCGGCCGGCTGGTCGCGGCCGCGATGGGCGGCAGCGTCGTCGGGCTCGGCGTCGGCGAGGACGCCGCCGTCGAGATCGACCTCGCCACCGGCGTCGCGACCGGTCTGACGACCGCGCAGACGCTGCTGGTCGATGCGCGCCGGGCGCGGCGCGACGGCGGTCGCTGGACCGGGCTGCGGGCGCGACTGCTCGGCCGCGGCGAACGGTGGTCGCTGCGCGACGGCGCCGGCGACGCGGCGGTGCCGCCGCCGCCCGTCGGTGCGCCGAGCGTCGTGCCGGTCGTCGAGCCGGGGCAGAACCGGCAGCTCGCCTCGTGGCGGGTTCTGCGGTTCGCGCAGCAGGCGGACGGCGGTTGCTGGCGGCTGGCGTTCGACGGCTGGGCGCTGCTGGCGTGGCCCGACGGCCAGGGCGCGATCGCGCTGCAGCTGGAGCTGACGCCGTGAGCGCGCCGGCCGCGGCGTCCGCACGGGATCGCTGGCGGTTCGCGATGCTGCTCGCGCTCGCCGCGCTGCAGGTCGCTCTGTGCTCGCGGCAGGTGCCGGCGGCCTGGGCCGACGTCGCCGGCTGGCTCGCGGACCCGGACCAGCGCCGCATCACGCGGCCGTTCTGGCTGCACCTCGACGCGGTCGGCGTGACGCTCGCGAACGTGATCCTGCTGGCGGGCGCGCTCGGTGCTGCGTTCGCTCGCGGCCGCTCGTCGCAGCGGTGGCTGTTGCGGACCTTCGCGGTCTACCTGGCGCTGATGGTCGGCGCGCGGCTGCCGCCGCTCGCGTGGTCCTACGACCCGCCGCCCGAACTCGCGCCGAAGATCGCCGAGATCCTCGCCGCGAGTGCGCCGCTGACGGCGGTGGCCGGCTGCGTCGACCTGGTGCCGCTGCTGATCGCGATCAGCTTCGGGCTGGCGCGCGCGGGGCAGCGTCAGGCCAGGCGCGGCGTCGCGCGGTCGCTCGGCGTGACCCTGGTCGTGGTGACGTCGCTGCAGCTGGCGCTGACCGCGGCGGCGGCGCTCGTGTTCCTGCAGCCGCTGCTGCCGCAATCGCACGCGCCGCTCGGGTTGCTGCTGGTCACCGTGCACTTCGCGCTGCAGGCCGTGGGGTGGTACGGCATGCGGCAGCGGGATCAGCGGTCGGGCGGCCTGTTGCGCATCGTGCTTGCCGGCAGCGCACCGTTGCTGCTGCTGCCAGGGCTCGGGCTGGTCCTGTTCGATCTCTACCGCGCCGAGTTGTTCGGCATGCACCTGGTCGCGATCGGCGAGCAGGCCGGCCTGGTGTCGGCCGACGAACTACCGTTCCTCGGCGTCCTGTTCGCCGCGCGCTCGGTCGCGATGGCGGTCGCCGCCAGCGACCTGATCGAACGCAGCGACCTGCGCGAATTGCCACCGGCCTGACCGGTCGGTCGCCCCGGGCGATATCTTCGCCGCACGATGGCGCGCTGGTTCGTCTCGTTGCTCGGTATCGCCCTGGTCGCATGGCTGGTGCTGCGGCCCGATGCGTCGCCTGCGCCGCCGCTGCCGACCACCGGTGGGCGAATGGGCGAGGTCGCCGAGGTGCGCGCGGTGACGGCGACGGCCGAGCGCGCGCCGAACGGTGTCGAGGGGGCGGCCGTGGCGCGCGAAGCGGGTGTCGTTCGCCACGAGCTGAGCGGGCGCGTCGTCGACGGCGACGGCCGGCCGCTCGCCGATGTGCCGGTGCACGTCGCGGCGGATCCCCTGCTGTCGCCGCAAGAACTGCTGCGGCGGGCGCAGCGCGGCGACTTCCTGACCGCACTGGCGAGCGCGGTGACCGATCGCGACGGCGGTTACCGCCTCACGCTCGGCGAAGCGCCCGAAGCCCGTTTGCAGGTCCACGCGCTGCCGCCGCACCACGGCGACGCCGCGCTGCGCCGCGTGCAACTCGCCGGTGCGGCCACGCAGTTGCCGGACCTGGTCGTTTCGGCCGAACGGCCGGTGCGCGCGCTCGTCGTCGACGCCGCGACGCAGGCGCCGATCGCGGGTGCCAGGGTGCAGGCCTTCGCCAACGGCCTGTCGATCCTGCGGCTGCCTGGTCGCGAAGCCGGTCGCAGCGCGACCACCGGCGACGACGGGGTCGCCGCGCTGCCGGGGTTGCCAGTGGGTTCCTACACCTTCCGCGCCGAGGCGACGGGTCACGCCGCGGGCGAACAGCTGCAGCAGGCGGTGCAGGCCGAGGAGGACGCCGAGATCGTGTTCGCGCTCGCGCCGGGTGCCTCGATCGGTGGCCAGGTGTTCGACGCCGCGGGTCGCCCGGTCGCCGGCGCGCGCGTCGTCGCCGAGCCGCTCGACGCGATCGCGACGACGCGCGTGGCGGCCTCGACCGACGCGGCCGGTCGCTTCGCCCTCGCCGGCGTGCGGACCGGCGAGCATCGGCTGCAGGTCGGCAAGGTTGGCTTCGTCACGGGCGTGTTCGAACCGATCGCGGCCGGCGCCGAGGGCCTGGTCTGCACGCTGCAGCGGCAGGGCGCGATCCGCCTGACGGTGGTCGATGCCAACGGCGCCGCGGTCGACGCGTGCACGGTGACGGCGCGGCCGGCGGGCGCCGTGGCCGGGCTCCGCGAACATCCACCGCGGCGCTTCCGTCCGACGGACCGCGAGGACGGGGCCTTCGTCGTCACCGACCTCGACCCCGGCGAATGGACGCTGCGCGTCGCGGGCGCGGGGTTCGCGTCGGCGACCAGCGCGCCGTGCGTCGTCGTCGTCGATCAGGTGGTGGCGGCGCAGGTCGTCGTCACGGCCGGTGCGACGCTGCGTCTGTTGACGCGCGGCAGCGACGGTGCGGCGCTGGTCGGCGCGCGGGCCGCGTTGCAGCCCGATGGGTTCGCCGACGGTCCGGCGGCCGCCGTGTTCGCGCCGCTGCAGGGCTCGGACGGTCTGCCGGACGCCGTGACGGCTGCGGCCGGTGGCGCGATCGCGCTGCCGC
>CAYMRG010000023.1:0-19778 GCA_964392555.1 uncultured candidatus Brocadiaceae bacterium | reverse complement strand
ATGGAACGCGCGGGCAATCTCGTCGAGCCGCGCAGCGACTTCCTGATCATCGACGGCCAGCACCGTCTCGCGGGTCTGCACTTCTATCTGCAGGAGAAGGACGCCGACCGCCGCGTCGAAGTGCCGGTCGTGATCTTCGACGGCAAGACCGCCGACTTCGCGACGGAGATGTTCGTCGTCATCAACAGCACGCACACGCGCATCAACCGGTCGCACCTCATCGACCTCTACGAGCGCATCGAGTGGGGCACGGACCCCGAGAAGAAGTACGCCGCGACGCTGGTGCGCGCGCTCTACGAGCACGACGACTCGCCGCTGCAGTACCACATCAACATGCTGGGCGGCCGTTCGCACCAGGAGATGTGGATCAACCAGGCGCAGATCTTCGGTGAGGCCTACCGATTGATCCGCCGCAAGGACGCGCAGCACCGCTTCAAGGACGGGCGCGGCTGGAGCAAGGAGCGCGGCTACGGCCTCGTCCGCGACACGCTGAAGGCGCTCGGCAAGGCGTTCGGCAGCGCGTGGGGCGACAACAAGAACTACATGGTGACGCGCGACGTCACGATCGGCGCGATGCTGCGGCTGTGCGGCGACGTCGCGGCGAAGATCGACGCGACGCTGCTGCCCGGCGCCGACCTGCAGCGCGCGCTCGACGCGCGCTGCAAGCCGATCGGCGAGTTGGTGCCCGAGTTCCGCCGCGAAGGCTTCTACGAGCGCTTCCCGGCGCGCGGCCAGATGGAGCGCATCGACATCATCAAGAAGCGGCTCGCGCGGCAGGCGCGGTTCGAGTAGCGGCGAGCGGGCGGTCAATCGCGGGTCGGTTTCGACCACACGGTGCGCGCCGGGAACGTGCCGAACACCGACACGACGCCGCCCGTCGACGCCTCGCCGCGCGCCAGGGTCAGGACGTGCAGCCCGCTGAACGCGTCGCTGCAGCGCAGGCCGATGACCGTGACGAACGAGCCGGGCGGCCCGTCCGCGACGACCTTCGCCGGCGCGACCGGTTGGCCGTTCTCGAGCACGCACTGCCAGAGCTTCGCGAAGTTCTCGCTGGCCTTGGCGAAATAGGCGTAGACCTGCATGGCGGGGCCGCGCGCGAGCGCGAAGTGTGCGGGGTTCTCATTACCCCCCTGCAGCAGCGGATCGGCCGCGACCGTCGTGGTGACGACCGGTTGGCCGGGCAGCGCGTAGCTCGCGGCGAGCAACCCACGGCCCGGTTCGTAGGCGCCGAGCACGTGCAGCAACGTGCGGCCGCCGGCGGTGTCGAGGCACAGCACACCGGTGTTGGCGATGTAGCCGTCGGGGCATGGCAGGGGCCCGATGTTCTCGTCGCGCTGCTGCACGAACGCGAGCTTGCCGGTGTCGAAGCTGCGCAGGCCGTGGACTGCCTCGTTGGGGTTGGTGCGGTACGTGACGTCGACGAGGTCGCCGCGGACGACGGCGTTGGCCGCGCAGCCATAGGCGCTGACGTTGGCCTGGACGAGCGGCGTCCAGTCGTGCGCGCCACGCGGCAGGCAGCGGATGGCGGTGCTCCAGCCGCAGGTCCACGGCGCCGGCGGCGAACGATGGCTGCCGATCAGCGCGACCAGCGCGCCGTTCGCCGTGGCGACGAGGTCGCTGACGAAGTACTGGTCCTCCTCCTCGCGCCCGACGGCGAGCACCTCGCGTTCGCCGAGCCATTCGCCGCGCGCCGGGTCGAAGCGCTGGTGGTAGACGTTGAGGAAGCGACCGCCGTCGTAGGCGTTCCACAGGCAGGCGAGCGCCTCGCCGTCGGCGACGATCGCGCCGGCGCAGTCGCCGCGCGTCGGTGCCGAGCCGGTGCGCTGCCAGGTGACGCCGCCGTCGCGCGAACCCCACAGTTCGAGATCCTCGTCCGCCGGCTGACCGTCCTTCGTCGGCGCGACGCGGAACACCACGACGAACAGCGACCCGTCGCGCATCGGTGCCAGCGCCGAGAGCGTCGGGCCGTTCAGGCCGAGGGTTTCGCCCGGACCGGCGCGCGTGACCTCCACGAGCCGGGGTCCGCGGTGCGCCGGCGGCGCCTGGGTCGACACGACCGGCGCGAGCCACGCCACGGCCAACGAGGTCAGGCCTGCCGCGCAACGGATCGGGGCGAACATGGCACGAACCATACCCTTCCCCTGGCTGGCTCAGGTCTGCACGAGGATGCGATTCGTGCTGCCGAAGAAGTACGGCGGCGTCAGGTCGACACTGGCATGCTGGACGTAGAAGGACAGGCCGGGTGGCAACGCCGGCACGTCGATCTCCCACTCCACCGGCACAGTGGTAAGGGTCGCGGTGGACTGCAGGGTGACGTTGCCGAACACGGCATTCGCGCCCGACAGCAGGTCGCACGTCGACGGGAACGGCGGCCCCAGCGACAGCGAGAACACGCCGGGCTGGGCGCTGACGAGGAACATGCCGAACACGCCGCCGCCGGTGGCGCGCAGCCTCGCCAGCGAATTGGCGGCGATCGGCGGCAGGGCCGCGATCTGGCAATCCGACGTGAACGCGGTCGATCCGGGGAGGTGGTGCGAGACCAGGCCGCCACACCCCGCGGCCACCGAAGTGAAGCCGGCCGGCCACGTGGTCGCGGCCAGCGACAGGGTGAATGCCTGCGGCGAAGGCGGCTGGTGGACGTTCGCGGTGATTCGGATCGGCAGGACACCGCCGACGGGTGGCTGCGAGAACAGGCGATGGTGCGTGGTGCCGCAGCACGCCGAGGAGTTCATGTCGATCTCGGTCGACCCGTCGTCGCCGAGGTCGATGCGGAATGCCGAGGCCGTCGGCAGGTCGCCCGAGTGTTGCAGTTCGACGTCGAGCGCGATGGCGTCACCGGGCGCCACGGTCAGGAGCAGCGTCAGGTCCGCGGTGACGCTTACCACCGCATTGGGCGCAAAGGGTGGCGCGACGGAATGGTGGGCGAAGAATTGGACCTGGCTGCCGCCAGGCACGAGGCTGCACTGGAAACCCGCCCAGACCGCGCTGCCGTTGCCGGCGACGACATTGGCACTCGTCAGGGGACCGGCGCCCTGCGCGGCATAGGCGCCCGCCGTGCCGGGCGGCGCGTTGACCCACTGGGTGACGATCGGCTGGTTGGCGGTGAGGGAGGCGGCCGGCGCCGCCTGCGCCCGCGGCGCTGTCAGGAGCGCGGCATTGGCCAAGAGGCCGATGGTGAACGAACTCGGACTTCTTCCGGCGAGCATGCGCCTTCGACAGCCGCGGCGGGGCGGGTGTTCCCTCGGCCGGGAAATCGCGCGACCCTGGCCCATCGCCGGCCGCTCGCGCACGATCTCCACCATGAAGCGCACGACCGTCACCAGCAAGCGCCGCCTCGTCGATCTGTTTCCGCCGATCGAGCCGTTCGACGAAGGCTTCCTGCGCGTCTCCAAGCTGCACACGATCCACTACGAGCAGTGCGGCAACCCCAAGGGCAAGCCGGTCGTGTTCCTGCACGGTGGCCCCGGCGGCGGCATCGACCCGATCTACCGCCGCTACTTCGACCCGAAGAAGTGGCGCATCGTGTTGTTCGACCAGCGCGGCTGCGGCAAGAGCAAACCGTTCGCCGAACTGCGCGAGAACACGACGTGGGATCTCGTCGCCGACATCGAGGCGCTGCGGACCAAGCTCGGCATCGACCGCTGGGTCGTGTTCGGCGGCAGCTGGGGCAGCACGCTGGCGCTCGCCTACGCCGAGACGCACCCGGAGCGCGTCAAGGCGCTGACGCTGCGCGGCATCTTCATGCTGCGCCGCAGCGAGCTGCTGTGGTTCTACCAGGATGGCGCGAGCCACGTCTTCCCCGACGCGTGGGAGAGCTACCTCGCGCCGATCCCGCCGCGCGAACGCGGTGACATGATGCGCGCCTACTACAAGCGGCTGACCAGCAAGGATCGCAAGGTGCGGCGCGCCGCGGCCAAGGCCTGGTCGGTGTGGGAAGGCACCACGAGCAAGCTCTACACCGATCCGGCGCTGGTCGCGAAGTTCGGCGGCGGGCGCTTCGCCGACGCGTTCGCGCGGATCGAGTGCCACTACTTCGTCAACAAGGGCTTCTTCGACCGCGACGACCAACTGCTGCGCGACAGCAAGCGGCTCCGCCACATCCCGGCGGTGATCGTGCAGGGCCGCTACGACGTCGTCTGCCCGGCCCGTTCGGCCTGGGACCTGCATCGCGCGTGGCCCGAGGCGAAGCTGATCATGGTGCACGACGCCGGGCACTCGATGACCGAGCCGGGCATCCGCAGCGCGCTGATCGAGGAGACGGAGCGCTTCGTGCGGCTGTAGCGGCGGCGCCTACCGCTTCGCGTACAGGCGCAACAGCGACGGCGCGAACTCGACGCTGTCGAACGACGGCGCGTCGTCCGGCAGGTCGCAGCCATCGAGGAACCCCATCGAGCGCAGCGGTTCGAGCAGCTGCGGCTGGTTGGCGAAGACGTGCAGCGGCACGTCGAAGCCCGGGTCGCGGAACGAACCGACGTTGGCGATCGGCGGCTGGTGGTCGCCGAACACGAACACCAGCGACGGCCGCGTCAGGCGGGTCGTGAAGTCGACCGCGCAGCGCAGCGCGTACTCGATCGTGTCGCCGTAGGCCGTCACCAGCTTCGGGCTCTGCGGCACGTCGAGCCAGCCGACCGGGTGCACGAGCTGAGGCGGCACCGCGAACGTCCCGGGCCCGATCCGCCAGTCCGCGACGTACGGCGGCACCTTCTGGAACGGCACGTGGCTGGTCACCGAGATGAACATCGTGAACAGCGGGCGCTGCGCCGTCCGGACGACGCGGTCGAGCAGGTAATGCAGCGCGAACTGATCCGGCATCCGACCCCAGTGGTAGGTCTCGCCGGTGTAGGCCAGCTCCTCCTGCGTGATCGCGTCGTCGAAACCGTAGAACGCCTGCCCTTCGGGCCAGTGCCGGTGCATCGCCGGCATCACCTCGACGGTCCGGTAGCCGGCGTCGCGAAAGCGCTTCGGCAGCGGCGCGATCGAACTCTCGAGCATCAGCCGGAACGCGCGCCCGTGCGAGATCACGGCGCCGGTCAGCAGCTGCGCGTGCGACAGCCACGAGCCGCCGCCGCTGACCGACGGCCGCATCGCGGTCGTGCACGCCGCGAAGCCCGCCTCACGCAGTCGCACCTGCCATTCGCGCCAGCGCTCGCGCAGCGCCGGGCCGATCGTCGGTTCGCGCAGGGCGAACCGGCCGTAGCTCTCGATGACCAGGACGTGCACGTCGGCGCCTTCGAGCCTGCCGAGGTCGCCAGGCAGCGCGCGCATGCCGTCGGCCACGACCTCGAGCTGCGCGCGCATCGGCGCCTCGATCGCCTCGCGGTTGAGCCAGTAGTCGGCCGCGTCCCACGCCTGCGCGGCGAGTGGCACCAGCGCGGTCGCATGCCACCGCGGCGCCGCGTCGCGATCGCACGACACGCGCGCGAGCCCGGCCAGGAGCACCGCCTGCATGCCCACCGCCATCGCCACTGCGCCGCCGATCCGCCGCGCCGGACGCGCCACCCGCGCGAACGCCCAGGCGAGCGCCAGCTCGACGATCACCAGGCCGAGCACTGCGATCACCACGCCGGCCCACGGCGGCACCGCCGAGTCGTGGGTCAGCAGGTGCAGCAGCCCCGGCAGCTCGAGCACGTCCTGCGACAGGTCGAGGCGGCGTTCGAGCAGCAGCCCGAGGTAGCAGTCGGCGGTGCGGAACAGCACCGCGGCCAGCAGCAGCACGGCGGCGAGATGGGCGAACCACCGCGGCCTGCCGAGCGCGGCCCCGAGCACCGAGACACCGAGCAGCGCGAACAGGTCCGGGGACAGGCGCGTGACCTCGTCGGCCGGCATGCGCGACGTGAACGGCAACGGCGTGATCGCGACCGCGTGCAGCAGCGCGAGCGCGAGCAGCCAGACGAGGCAGCGCGCGGCCGCCTTCATCCGCCGGCCTCGGCGACCAGCTTGCCGCCGGCCACGACGAACGTCGGTCCGAGCTTCACGGCGGCGCCGCGGCGGGCCAGCAGGCCCAGCACGCGCACGCGCGAACCGTCGGCCAGCGGCGTGGCGAAGTGCGCGGTCCACGGCACGTCGCGGCCGTTCGCCGCGAAGTCCGGCGCGATCTCGACCGAGGTCTCGAACGGCCCGCCTTCCTGGCGCACCTGCACGAGCACGACCTGCACCGAGTCGCGCGTCAGCGACGACCGCAGCCGGCCGTGCAGCTCGTGCGCGTCGCCGCCGGTCGCCGTGCCGAGCGTCGGTTCGGCCGCGGCGGGCTCGCGCAGCGCCCCGGCGATCACGCCGGCGTAGTCGGGCATGCGGCCAGCCGCAGCCAGCGGCTGTACCTCGGTGGGCAGCGAGGCGGCGCGCGCCAGCGTCAGCTCGGCGTGTTCGGCCCGCATCCGCGCGACGCGCAGCTGCTCGATGCCGTCGTGCCAGTCGCGCACCGCGAGGATCGCCAGCAGGCCGGCGCCGAACGGCAGCAGCGACCCGCCGAACTTCGCCGCCAGCACGCCGAACAGGCCGATCGGCAGCAGGAACGCGCCGTAGGCGAGTTCGCGCGCGACCAGCGAATCGGCCGGGAAACCGTGCCGCTCGACGTTCCAGGCGATCACCAGCAGGCCGAACCACAGACAGCTCCACCAGGGCGCGGCGGCGCGCCGGGCCGCGGCGCTGCGGTCGCCGACGAACCACAGCGCGAGCGGCGCGAGCCAGCTCGCCAGGCCAAGGGTCGTCTCGTCGAACTGCGTCGCCGGCAGCGGATCGAGCCAGACCGCACCGGTCGCGCGCAGCAACGCGATCGCGTTGGGGTGGAAATCGGCGGCGAGCTTGCCGAGCAGGCCGCGGTCGTCGAGCGCCAGGACGCCGACGTGGTACATGCTGCCGTACGCGGCGAGGTTGCCGAACAGCAACAGCGCGATCAGCCAGCCGGCCCGCCGCGGCGTCTCACCGCGCCCGCTCGCTTCGTAGAGCGCCGGCACCAGGGCGAGGAACACCACGGCGCCGTGGTCGTGCCAGAACGGCGCGATCGCGGCCAGCGCCAGCGCCAGCAGCGCGCGCCAGCCGGGCGCGCGGTCCGACGCCAGCAGCCGCAGCGCCCCGACCAGCAGCAGCGGCACGACGACGATGCCGACGCGCTGGCCGTGCAGCCAGTCACCGGCGAACGCCGGGCTCGCGACCAGCAGGGCGAGCACGCCCGTGCCGAACGCGCTCGCCGCGGCCGTCAGCGCGAACGTGCGGCGCAGCAGCGCGGCGAGGGCCACGACTAGCAGCACGGCGGCCAGCGCGTTCGCCAGGGCGGTCCAGCGGATCGCCGATTCAGGCAGCGACAGGATCGCGAGCTGCGTCCAGCGCGCGAACGCGTGGATCGGCTCGGCGATGAACGTCGTGCTGTCGGCCCAGTCCCACTTCGGCGTCGCGTCACCGCGCGCGAGGACCACGGCCGATGGCTCGGGCACGCGCGCGGCGAACCACGCCCAGACGAACACCGCCAGTGCCGGCAACAGGGCGACTCGCGACGACAGCCAACGTCCGATCTTCACGGCACCTCCGGCGACGGCTCGCACATCCACACACGGTAGCAGGCGAGTCCGCGCGCGTAGAGCCGTTCGAGCGCGAGCCCGCCGAGGAACGCGTCCGCCAGCCGCCGCGCGCCGGCCGACGGCGTCCAGCGCCGCAGCCGCTCGAGCTTGCGACGGCGAGCATCGTTCGATGCCATCGGCGAGAACGGCACCTGGTCGGTGAGGTCGATTTCCCGTGTCGCGTGCAGGCCTGCCGCGGCGAGCGCGCGCCGTGCGGCCGCAACCGAGGCCAGCGGCGGCGAACACCAGCGCGTCGCCAGCTCGGCGACGTCGGCGTCGTCGTGCCCCTCGTCCCGCAACCGGTCCTCCACCCACAGCAGGCGCCCGCCGGGGGCGAGCACGCCGGCCAACGCGCGCAGCGTCGCCGCGAGGTCACGGGCATGGCCGAGCGCTTCGATCGCCAGCACCAGATCGAACGGCGCGCCCGGCAGGTCGCCGAGCGTCTCGTCGAACGAGCGGGCGACGAACCGACAGCGTTCGCCGAGTCCGACCTGCGCGGCCGCGGCGGTCGCCCGCGCCACCTGGAACGCGCTCGCCGTGAGGCCGAGCCCGACGCCGTCGGCGGCGCGGACCCAGCGCTGCAGCGACGCGCCGAAACCGCAGCCGACGTCGAGGATCCGGCGCCGCGACGCGACGCCGGCGAGCTGCTGCAGCCACGCGTCGAGGCCGGCCGCACCGTCGGCAGGACCGTCGCCGGCCGGCGGCGACAGCCGCTTGCGCAGCTCGAGCCCTTCGCCCGGCCGCGCCCGGCGCAACCGGCGCTGCCACCATTGCCAACGGGCGAGGGTCTCGTAGAGCCGCGCCGGCCCTTCGCCGGTCATCGCCCGCGCTCCGCCGGCGCGCGCCGCAGCACGAACACCAGCTCGTTGCACCAGCGCAGCGGCACGATCGGCCGCGCGAGCGGTTCGGTCCGCCCCGGTCGCGGACGCCACCACGGCGCGACCTGCCGCACGCGCTGCCGCGGCCACTGGTCGGGCAGCACGCGTTCGACGGCGAGGCCGCAGCGCGCGAACAGCTCGCGCCACTGTTCGAGCGTGCGCGCATCCTGGTGGCCCTGCACCTCGCGATGCCCGAGCCCCTGCCGCCAGAACCGCCAGACGAACGTGCTCGCGTTGCGCACCAGGAAGCAGAAGCGTGCATCGGGCTTGGCGACGCGCTGCATCTCGCGCAACGCCGCCTCGCGGTCGAGGAACCGCTCGATCGAGCCGAGGCACGTCACGCAGTCGAACGTGCCATCGGCGAACGGCAGCGCCTCGGCATTGCCCTGGCGTGCGTCGACGCCGGGCAGCAGCTCGTTGGCGAGCGCGATCGCCTCGTGCGAGATGTCGACGCCGTGCGCCTCGACGCCGCGTTCGATCGCCGCGCGCAGCAGCAACCCCGGGCCGCAGGCGACGTCGAGCAGCTTGTCGCCGGCGCGCGCGCCGAGCAGCTGGACGAAGATCGGGTAGGCGCGCGGCGGGCGCAGGTAGCGCAGACCCTTCTTGCGGTAGGTCGCGTCGAACCACGCCGCGACCTCGGCCTGCGACACCGGCGGTGCGCTCACCGCTTGCCCCGCGACAGCAGGAAACCGACCAGGTCGCGCAGTTCGTCGGCCGACAGCGAATCGACGAGGCCGGTCGGCATCGGCGACAGCGGCGAGCGCTCGACCTTCGCGACCTCGGCCGCCGGCACGCGCACGACCGCGGCGCCGACGACCGCCGGGAACACCTCGTAGACCTCGTCGGTGCCGACGCTCGTCTTGCTGACGACGCCGAACAACGCCGTGCCGTCCTTCTTCGTCAGCACCGAGCCCGAGTACTGGTCGCTGACGACCTTGCTCGGCTCGAGGATCGAATCGAGCACGTCGCGCACCGCGAACTTGCCGCCGAGGCTGGTCAGGTCGGGACCGTGGTTGCCGCCTTCGCCGGCGAAGTAGTGGCAACCGGCGCAGCCCACCGCGTGGAACAGGTTGTGGCCGCTGGTCAGGTCGGCGCGATCGAGGCGGTCGCGCAGCGCCGCCTCGCCCTCGGCGACGGTCCACGCGCGGCCCGGACCTTTCGGCGGCTGCGCCCGGAACTTCGGCGCGTCGGCCTTCGCCATGCCGACGATCTCGGCCAGTTCGTCCTGCTCGGCGGGCGTGCAGGTCGCCCACGCGGCGTCGATCATCTTCTTGACGTAGCCGTCGTAGCTCGAGCCACCGCGCCGCGTGCGCGCTGCGGCGAGGAACGTGAACAGCGCGCGCCGCTGTTCGAGCGTCCAGCCGTGCGGGATCGTGCGCAGCGCGTTGGCGATCGCCAGCTGGCCGACCGGCGGCATCGCCGCGAGCATGTTCTGGATCACGCCGCCGAACGATTCGTTGCGCGTCGCGACCTCGGCCCACGGCGGCGCCGGCGATGGGCGCATCGGCGACAGCTGCGGCACCGCCTTGTCGAGGAAGCCGGGCGCGTCGACGTAGGCGAGCAGCTCGGCGAGATCGGCGTCGACGCGTTCGTCGCCGCTCGGGAACAGCGGCAGCAGGCGCTCGGCGACCAGCGCGCGCTGCGCGTCCGTCGCCGGCCCGCGGCGCAGCAGCGCCAGCGCGTGGAGGCGCAGCCAGGCGATGCGGTCGAGGTGCGACAGCGGCGCGAACGGCACCTTGCCTAGCGAATCGAGCAGCGGCTGCAGGTCGAGGGCGGCGGGGCCGCGCACCTTGCCGAGCAGCTCGCCGAGCGGCGCCGCCAGCGGCGGCCGCGCGGGCCGCGGCAGCGGTTCGACCGTCGACGTCGGCAGCGGGATGAACCACAGACCCGAAGCCGTGCCACGGCCACCGGCGACCAGGTAGACGCCGTCGCCGCGCGGCGACGCGACCAGGTCCGCGACCGGCCATGGCGCGCCGGTCAGCAGCGGTTCGCCGTTGCTGTAGACGGTGCCGAACGTCCAGTCGAGCACCAGCAGCCGGCCGTGCCAGTCGAGCACGCCGGTCGGCGATCCGGGGCCGATGTCGAGCACCGCCGGCGGCGAATCCGGCCAGTCCGCCGGCCACTTCGCGTTGCCGATGCGCCAGCCGTAGTCCGCGCCGTCGGCGACGCGCAGCAGGCGCGTCGGGCGGTACCACGGCATGCCCATGTCCCACTCCATGTCGGCGTCGTAGGTCAGGATGTCGCCGCGCGGCGTGATCGCGAGGTCGTAGGGGTTGCGGAACCCGCAGCAGATCAGCTCCCAGTTCTTGCCGTCCGGATCGACCTGGCAGACCCAGCCGCCGGGCGGCGAGTGGCCTTCCCAGTACGGGTTCGGATCGTCGAGGCGCGGCAGCAGCCGATCCTCGGCCCAATCGGTCGGCACGCGGCTCGCGGCGAGCTGCGGCATGCGGACCTGGTTACCGCACAGGACGAGCAGGTTCTGGCCGTCGGGCGCGACGATCACCGCATGGGGTCCGTGCTCGCCTTCGCCGTCGAGCGCGCGCAGCAGCTCGACCTTGTCGAGCACGTCGTCGCCATCGGTGTCGGTCAGGCGGTAGAGCCCCGAAGCCTTGCCGTTCTCGACGGCGTAGAGGCTGTCGCGGAACCACAGCATGCCCTGGCAACCGCCGATCGTGACCGGCACGCGCTCGATCGTCGACAACTCGCCGGCCCGCTGCGCCGGCGTCACCCGGTAGAGGCCGCTGCGCTGGTCGCTGGCGTAGAGCCGGCCGCGCGGATCGACCGCCAGCGACACCCACGAACCGAGCGAACGCGGCACGCGCAGCAGCTCGAGGATCTGCGGCGCGGGCTCCTTGCCGTGCCAGTCGAGCGCGGTCTCGACGACCGCCACCTGCGGCGCGTCGGCGCCGACGGCGCTGCCGAGCGAATCGGCGCCGAGCGCGCGCGTCCACACCACGTCCCTGCCGCCGAGCGCGCCGAGCACGCGCACCGGGCCGAAGCCCGTGCCGGCGAACTGCGGTTCGTTCCAGCCGTCGGGATCGTCGCCGCTGCAGCGCCAATCCGCGTCGCTGACGATCTGGCCGGTCGCCGCGCCGCGGCGCCAGTCGAACCGCACGGCGAGCCCGGCGGGGCCACCTTCGTTCCAGCCGTGCACCCCGATCACGTTCTCGCCGGCGCGCAGCTGCGCGCGGACGTCGACGACCAGCGGCGCCTCCCACGTGTCGCTCTGGCCGACCTTCTCGCCGTTGACGTAGACGCGGCAGTGGTTGTCGCACGACAGCGCGAGCCTGGCCTCGTCGGGCACGCCGTCGAGCGTGAACGTGCGGCGGAAGAACAGCTCCTCGTCGCTGCCGGGCTGCTCGTCCCACAGCCATTGCGGTACGTCGCCCTTGGCCACCTTGGCCTGCACTTCCTGACGGCGCAGCAGGCCGCGCAGCGCGTCGGGCACCACCACCGCGTCGGCCGCCGCGGCGGCGTCGGCCGACAGTTCGCGCAGCGCCGGGTTCTTGAACCACGCGGTCACCGGGTGACCGGCGTGCAGCATCAGCGCGATGCAGCCGCGGCGCGGCGCGCCGATGCGGCGATCCTGCACCGCGGTGACGATCGCGCCGTCGAGTTCGTGCCAGCACAGCTCGCCGCGGGCGACGATCCGCAGGTGGTGCCATTGCGTGAGGTCGACGGTGCGCGCCTTGGCCAGCGCGCCGATCACCTCGCGCTGCTCGTCGCCACCGGCCGCCTGCCGGCGTGCGACGAACTGCCCCTGCCGCGCGACGTCGCCGGCGCCGCGTTCGTCGTAGCACATCGCCAGGTAGTTGGCGGTCGCGTGCACGTTGCAGCGCGGCCCGGACAGGGTGAAGACGTCGCCGGACTCCGTCGTCTGGCCGCGGTACTGCACGCCGACGTGGTTGTCGCCCTCGACGCGCACGTCGACGTCGAAGACGAAGTCGCCGGGCTCGCGCCCTTCGAGCACGAGGTACGAGTTGCCGGCGAGTTCGTGCCCCACGGTCGAACCGACCAGGCAACCGTCGCGCGCCGTCCAGACCGCGGGATCGCCGCGCCAGCCGGTCAGGTCCTGGGCGGCCGGGCGGGGCGCAGGGTTCTGGGCGACGAGCAGCGGGGCGAGCAGCAGGAGGGATGCGCAGCGCATCGCGGCACTGTCGCCGACGCGGCGCCGTTCGTCCACGCGCTACCCGAGCCGACCCCTCGCCGCGACGCGGCCGAGGTAGCGGGGCACGCGCGCCGCATAGGCCCGCCAGGCCTCGCCATGGCGCCGGCCGAGGTGCGCTTCCTCCATGCGGACCCGCCCGTGCATGTTGGCGACGTAGAGCGGCAGCCCCAGCCACAGCCACGGCGTGCCGAACACGACGCAGAAGCCGAGGTAGCAGGCGTACATGCCGACCAGCCCCGGATTGCGCGATCGGCGGAACAGCCAGCCGGGCCCCGCCGCCGGGCGGCGGCGCGCCGCCCGCAGTTGCAGGACGGACGCGAACGTGAGCGAGCGGCCGAGCGCGACCAGGGCGATGCCCGGCCAGGCGAGCCAGGCGACGCGGTGCACCCACAGCGCGCCCGGCAGGGCCGGCCAGACCGGCGCCAGCAGGACACAGGCGAGCGGCAACAGCCACAGCGCCACGCCGAGCGCGGTCGGCAGGAGGAAGCGCAGCAGCTTCGCCGCGGTCGACTTGCCGCGGGCCTGCTGCAGCGGATCGCCGGGTCCGGCGGCCCCCTGGTCGGCGCCCCCGCTGGCCAGCAGCTGCCACGTGCTGGCTTCGCTCGGGATCGGGAACACGGTCAGCTCGACGACGAGGCTCGCGTAGGCGGCGAGCACGACCAGGTCGGCGACGTCGTGACCGTTCACGCGCGGCTCCGCACGGCGCGGCGATGGCGCACCAGGAACAGCGCGTCGCCGGTGAACGAATACGCCAGCAGCGCGACGGCGACCGCGGTCACCAGATCGCGCGGCAGGCCGACGACGTCGGGCCACAGCGCGACGAGCAACGCCACCACGACCGCGGCGCAGATCAACCGCCCGCGGCGATTGTCGCCATCGACCGGTTTGGGATCGTGGGCCGGGGCGCCGACCCACCACATCGCGAGCACGAACACGTAGCGCAGACCCGGCAGGATCAGCACGTGGGGCGCGCCGCCGTGCCAGACGACGAGCATCGCCAGCGCCATCACCGTGAACTGGTCGGTCTCCATGTCGAGCACCGCACCCTGTGGCGTCGGGCCGAACCGACGGGCGATCGCGCCGTCGGCGAGATCGAGCAACACGACGCCGAGTGCGGCCAGCCACGCCCAGACCGGGAACGCGAGCGCGCCGTGGTAGAGCACGTTCGCGACGCCCAGCAGGCGAACGCACGTGATGACGTCGGCGATGCGCCGCCCGGCGCGCAGGATCGCCAGAAGCGCGGCGTAGGCGACGAGCACGGCGAGCACGATCGGCGCCCGCCACCGCGGCGATGCACCCGGATCGAGCGCAATCGCAGTCAGCACCGGCAGCCACAACACGGCCTGCAACCGGAGCCAGGACTGGAGCGGAACGATCGGCATCGCGGGGCGGAGAAGCCTACCACCCGGTCTCGTCCTGGCGCGGTACGGCGCACCGGGTGCGCGATGGCCCCTTGCCACGAAACCGCATCCAGGTTTCAAAGTAGGCCGCGTATTCGGGGTCGTTGCACCACGGCGCTCCCACCTCCTGCCCGCTGCGCCATGACGGCCTGCGAACTCGACGACTCGATCGCCTGGAACGCCCTGCTGACCGCCCGCACCCTGCTGGGCCAGGGCGCGCGGCGGCTCGCGTTGGTCGGCGACGGGCAGGGCTGGGCGTGCGTGGCCGCTGACGATCCGCGCGCCGAGAGCGCTGCTGCGCCGGTGCTGCGGTTCGGTCTCGATCCGGAGCCGGACGTGCCGGCCGGGCGACCGGTGCCGGCCGCCCTGCAGGCCGTCGCCCGCGTCTACCTGCCGGTGCTGCTCGGCGCCGCCGCCGCGCGGGCCGCAGGGCGTTCGTTCGTCGTCGCGCACGTCACGCAGACGCTCGACGGCCGCATCGCCTGCCAGAACGGGCATTCGCAGTGGATCGGCAATGCCGCCGACCTGCGGCATGCGCACCGCATGCGCGCGCTCTGCGACGGCGTGATGGTCGGCTCGGCGACGGCGATCGCCGACGATCCACAGCTGACCGTTCGCCTGGTCGACGGTCCGGCGCCGCGCCGCATCGTCCTCAGCGGCAGCGGGCGCGTCGTGCAGCGGGGCGGCAGCCTGCGCGTGTTCACCGGCGCCGGTGCCGACATCGTCGTCGGCGAACACGCCGAGGTTCCGCAACCGCCGGCGCCGACCCACCTCGTGCGCGTCGCGCCCGACGGCGCGCGCCTCGCCCCCGCCGCCGTGCTCGAAGCGCTGCGCGCGCGCGGCTGGACGTCGATCTACCTCGAAGGCGGCTCGGTGACGCTGTCGTCGTTCCTCGCCGCCGGGTGCATCGATCTGCTGCAGATCCACGTCGCACCGATGGTGCTCGGATCGGGCATCCCGAGCTTCGCGCTGGCGATGATCGAACACCTCGACGGCGCGACGCGCTTTGCGATGGACCACGTGTCGCTCGACGGCCACCTGCTGCTGACCTGCCGCCCGCAACGGCCATGACGTCGTCGACCCGCAACACCCTCGCCTATTGGGTCGATGCGCCGGGCCGCGGCGCGCTGCGCGAACGGCCGCTCGCCGTGCCGGCCGCGCCGGCGATCGAGGTCGTCGCCGAGTACTCGGGCATCAGCCCCGGCACCGAACGTCTCGTCGGCACCGGCGGCGTGCCGGCCGCCAGCCAGAAGGCGATGGCCGTGCCCGGCATGCTGGGCACGTTCGCGCTGCCGATCTGCTACGGCTACAGCCTGGTCGGCACCGCGCGCGGCGGCGATCTCGATGGCAGCCGCGTGTTCACGATGCAGCCGCACCAGCAGCGCGCACTGGTCGCGCGGGCGGCCTGCGTGCCGCTGCCCGACGACGTGCCGGCGGCGCGCGCGACGTTGTTCCCCAACCTCGAGACCGCGCGCAACGCCGTCTGGGATGCCGAGCTGCGCGGCGACGAGCCGGTGCTCGTCGTCGGCGCCGGCGCCGTCGGCCTGCTGCTCGCGTTCGTGCTCGCGCACGAACACCGCGGCCGCGTCGTCGTCGCCGAACGCGACGGCGAACGCCGCGCGCGCGCCGCCGCCCTGCCGTGGCTGCGGGAGGTCGTGGCCGCCGACGAGGTGCCGCGCGAGCACTTCGCGGCCGCGCTGCACGCCACCGGTCACGCGACCGGCCTGCAGCTCGCGATCGACGCGCTCGCGTTCGAGGGCCGGGTCGTCGAACTGTCGTGGTACGGCGGCCGCCCGGTCACCGTCGACCTCGGTGGCGCGTTCCACCAGCGCCGGCTGCGCATCCAGGCGTCGCAGGTCGCCCACATAGCTCCGTCCCACCGCGCGGCGGGCCGAGGCGCGCGCACCCAGGCGGTGCTCGCGCTGTTGCGCGACCCCGCGCTCGATGCGCTGCTCGCGGCGCCGGTGCCGTTCGCCGAGCTGCCGCAGTTCTTCGCCCGCCTCTACCGCGGCGAGCCCACCGATCCCTGCCCCGTCGTCGCCTACTCCGACCGATGAATCCATCCGGCATGTTCCGCGTCGCTGTCCGCGACCACGTCATGATCGCGCACAGCCTGCGCGGCGCGGCCTTCGGCCCGGCGCAGCGTCTGCACGGCGCGACCTACGAGGTGATCACCGAGTACGCCGCCGAACGGCTCGACGCCGACGGCATCGTCATGGACATCGGCATCTGCCACCGGGTGCTCGCCGAAGTGCTCGAGCCGCTGCGCTTCCACAACCTCGACGAGCTGCCGCAGTTCGCCGGCAGCAACACCACCACCGAGTTCCTCGCGCACTGGCTCCACGGTCAGGTCGCGACGCGCGTCCGCGACCGCTTCCGCGGCACGCTGCGCGTGACGCTCGAGGAGAGCCGCGTCGCCTGGGCGAGCTACGAGGGACCGGTGGCGTGATCGTCCTGTTCGAACCGCCGCGCCGGCCGGGGTTCGTTTCGGGCGGGTACCGCTACCACGACGAGATCATGCGGCGACTCGCCGCGCAGGGGCGCGGCCGGCAGTGCGCCGTTGCGCCACACGAGCTGGCGGCCGCCGTCGCGGGCGCGCGCGCCGCGGGCCACACCGCCGTCGTCGACGGCCTCTACGCCTCCCTCGGCGCGCGCGTCCCCGCCGGCGCGATCGCGCTGCTGCACATGGTGCCGGCGCGCGACGACTGGGCCGAGGCGCCGGTCGACGTGATCGCGACCGCCGCGACGACCGCCGACGCCGTGCGCGGCTCGCCGCTCGCGCGCCGCGTCGCGATCGTTCGGCCGGGCCTCGACGAGTGCTTCTGGCCGCGGCGCGAGCCGCCGCAGAACGCGCGGTTCCGCGTCGTCTGTGTGGGCACCGTCTGCGCCGCCAAGGGCCAATGGCTCGTCGCCGAGGCACTGGCCAGGATCGCGGCCCGGCAGCCCTGCGAACTCGTGCTGCTCGGCGACCTGACCAGCGAACCCAACTACGTGCTCGCCGTCGCGCGCGCCGCCGCGCCGCTGCGCCTGCGCTGCGAGGGCGTTCAGCCGCCCGAACGCGTCGCCGACGAACTGCGCGCCGCCGACCTGTTCGTCTCGGCCTCGCGCGCCGAGTCCTACGGCATGGCGGTCGCCGAGGCGGTCGCCTGCGGCGTACCGGTGGTCGCGTTCGCGACCGGCGAGGTCGCGACGTTCGTGCGACACGGCGAGAGCGGCTGGCTGATCGCGTCATCGGCAGATGACACCGCGCTGCGCGAACGGCTCGCGGCGCCGGCCACCCTGCCGTCGCCGATGGCGACCGTGGTTCGCCGGCCGGATGCAACCTGGGACGCCACGGCAGCCGCGTTCACGACCGCAGCGGGCGCGCCCTGAAGCCGGCGATCAGCTGCCGACTTCGACCCAGAACCAGCCGCGCAGGTCCCCCGCGGCGAAGCCCGTCGCGCGATCGCGCGGGTAGTTCGCACGCAGCGCGTCGTGCACTTCGGGCGCCAGCGCTTCGACCTTGCCGTGGCACTGCACGCACACCGGCATCGTGACGATCGGATACAGGGCGCCGAGTTCGCCGTTCGGGCCGACGAACCACGCGGGCTGGGCCTCACCCTTGGCGACGTGGTCGGCCGCCCATGCCGGCGTCTCGTTGAGCGGGTTGCGCAGCTTCGCCGACGTGCGGCCGATGCGCAGGCTGTTGGCCTTGGCGACCTCGGCAGCGATCGCGGGCGCCCGCTCCTTGCAGACGGTGATCGCGTTGGCCGGGCTCTGGGCGAGCGCCGCGGTCAGCTCGCCGAGCAGCTGCTTGCCCAGCGCATTGCGGGCCTGTTCGGCGCGCACGCGCTGGGCCTGCTGCGGCTGCGCAAGGCTCTCGCCGGGCACCGCGCGCCAGGTCGACCCGCCACCGCAGCCGACCAGCGTCGTCGCCGCGACGCCGATCGCCGACCAGATCACGAGCCGCATCGCGTCACGCACCGCCATCCTTGCCTGCATCCTTGGCGCCATTGGTTCCTCCGGCTTCGACCAGCGCACGCATCGCCTGGGCGCGCTCCTGCCACGACCCGCCGGCGATGCCCATGCGCGACGGGCAGAGTTCGAACACCGGACACTCGTCGCACTTGGGGTTCTTGGCCAGGCAGACGTAGCGGCCGAGCAGCAGCAGGCGGTGGCCGGTGTCGATCCACTGCTCCTTGGGCAGGCGCGCGCAGAGGTCGTGTTCGACCTTGTCGGCCTGCGTCGCGGCGGTGAGGCCCAGCCGCTGGCTGGTGCGCATCACGTGGGTGTCGACGACGATGCCTTCCGCGATGCGGAAGGCGACGCCGAGCACGACGTTGGCGGTCTTGCGCGCGACGCCGGGCAGCGTCAGCAGCGCCGCCATGCTGCGCGGCACCTCGCCGCCGAACTGCTCGTGGATGACGAGGCTCGCGCCCTGGATCGCCTTCGCCTTGTTGCGGAAGAACCCGGTGCGGTGCACGACGCCCTCGACCTCGTCACGCGGTGCGGCCGCGAGCGCCTGCGGCGTCGGCCACTTCTCGAACAGCAGCGGCGTGACGGTGTTGACGGTCCGGTCGGTGCTCTGCGCGCTCAGGATCGTCGCCACCAGCAGCGTCCACGGATCCTTGTGGTCCAGCTCGCAGCGCGGCTCGGGCAACGCGAACGCCAGGCGACTCGCCAGTTCGGCAGGGTCGGCTCCGGGCCCGACCGGGAGGGCGGGGGCTGCGGACTTCTTGCGGGAGGACACCGACAGCAAGGTAGCGGATCCGCGCCGGGTCGCTCAATCTCGGTTCCCGAACAGCGCCGAACCGATGCGCACCAGCGTCGACCCGGCGGCCACCGCGGCTTCGAGGTCACCGGACATGCCGAGGCTCAGCACCGGCAACGGCAGCCCGGACGCCGCGCGCAGGCGACCCAGGGTCGCGACGACCAGGTCGAACGCCGGACGCGGGTCGCCGACGAGCGGACCCATCGCCATCACGCCGCCGACGGCGAGCGCCGGACACCGCGCCTGGACGTGCGCCAGCAGCGCCGACGCCGCGGTCGGGGTGCAACCATGCTTGGTGGGTTCGTCGGTCGCGTGCAGCTGCAGCAGGACCGGCAGGCGGCGGCCGCTCGCGGCGAGCGCCCTCTGCAGTTCGTCGGCGAGGGCCGTCCGGTCGAGGCTGTGCAACAGCGCGAGGCCGGGCACGCGCAGCAGGTCCTTGACCTTGTTGGTCTGCAACGAACCGATCGCGTGCCAGCGCAGGTCCGCCAGGTCGGCGAGCTCGCGGGCCTTGGCGGCGAGTTCCTGGACGCGGTTCTCGCCGAACGCGCGGTGGCCGAGCGCGTAGGCCGCGCGGACCCGTTCGGCGGGATGCGTCTTGCTGACCGCCAGCAGCTCGACCGCCGCGGGGTCGCGGCCGGCCGCGCGACACGCGGCGGCGAGCCGGTCGCGAACTGCGGCGAAGCGCGTCGCGAGCCCGTCGCCGTTCACGACTCGGTCCAGTGCGCGGTCAACGAACCGGGGAACAGGATGCGACCGCGCCGCACGAGCGCCTCGCGGCCATCGACCGCGAAGCCGGCGAGCAGCGCGTCCCACGCCTCGTAGTGGTCGCAGTGCATGATCCAATCGCGCAGCGCCTGGCCGACGCGCGGGTCGCCGGCATGCCGTTCGCCGAGCTCGCGCGCGAGGCGGCGCATGAACGCGGATGTCTCGTCGCGGAACGTGTCGGGACGCACTTCCTCGGCGCGGAAGCCGAACGCTTCGATCAGGTCGGCCCGGTAGGCCGAGGCGATCTGCAGCAGCGAGGCGCCG
>CAYMRG010000022.1:19466-19840 GCA_964392555.1 uncultured candidatus Brocadiaceae bacterium | reverse complement strand
CACCACCGTCTGGAAGTTCAGCAGCGCCTCGAGCCGCCCCTGGGCGATCTCCGCCTGGTAGGGCGTGTACTGCGTGTACCAGCCCGGGTTCTCGAGGATGTTGCGCAGGATCACCCCGGGCGTGATGGTGTCGTAGTACCCCATCCCGATGCAGGAACGGAAGACCTTGTTCTGGGCCGCGTACCCGCGCAGCTTCTCGAGCACCTCCCGCTCGCCCAGCGAGCGTCCGTGCGCGCCGAGGTGGATGTCCAGCGGCTTGTTCGAGAGGATCGACGCCGGCACGGTCGCGGCGGTCAGCTCCTCCAGGGAGCGGTAGCCGAGCAGCTTGAGCATCTCCGCGGCGTCCGCGTCCGACGGCCCGATGTGGCGGTGCC
>CAYMRG010000022.1:6779-19456 GCA_964392555.1 uncultured candidatus Brocadiaceae bacterium | reverse complement strand
GCGGCCAGCTCGGTCAGCTCGGCGAGCGCCTGGCGTTCGCTCTTCGCCGCCGGCGTCTTCAGCTCGCCGCGCCAGCGGATCTTCGCCGGGATCGCCTTGTCGGTCAGGTCGTCGAGCGACGCACAGCCGAGGGTCTTCAGCATCGCCTGGAGTTCGGTCGGGCGGGGGCCGAGGTGGCGGGCGGCGAAGGAGTCGTGGCGGGGGAAGGCGGGAGGGGTGCTGGCCATGTCGTGGGGGTGCGGGCCCGGCGGGCGCCACACGGAGGCCAAACGTTATAGGGATCCGGGGTGGCCGGTTGAAGAGGTGCCCGCGCCTGGCCGACGCCAGTCCGAATTTCTCACACCGCCGCGGCCGGGCGCGGCGAAGCGGCGTGCTCGGATGCGAGTTGGCGCGCCAAATCGTGCAACCGGGCCCCCAGGGACCGACTATGGGGACGACGACGTCACCCGCGAGGATCCATGCCCGATTTCCGCCCGTTCCGCTCGCTTCCCTGGCTGGTCCTGTCCGTGGCGCAAGCGGTCGGGGCCCAATGTGAACCGCAATGGCTGACCGCCGGCGGCCCGCCGAACGACTCGGTTTACGCGGTGGCCGCCTGGGATCCGGATGGTCCAGGTCCGCTGGGCGAACGCTACGTGGTCGGTGGCGACTTCACGCAGGTCGGGACGGCGATCGCGACGCGGGTCGCGGCGTTCGATCCGGTCACCGGCACCTGGTCAGCGCTCGGCGCCGGCTGCAGCGCCCGGGTGCGGACCCTGCTGGCGCTGCCGGACGGCGGACTGGTCGCCGGCGGCGACTTCTTGTTTGCCGGAGGGACCGCGGTGCGCGGCATCGCGCGCTGGGATGGAACCACGTGGCAACCGCTCGGCAGCGGCGTCGCCAACGGCACCCTGCCCGCCTATGTCTACGACCTCGCGCTGTACGGCGGCGACCTGGTTGCGGTCGGCTTCTTCCAGTCCGCTGGTGGCGTGCCGGCGGCCAATGTCGCGCGCTGGGACGGTCTGGCCTGGTCGGCGTTCGGCGGCGGCGTCAACGGCAGCGTCAACGCGGTGGCGGCCGCCGCCGATGGTTCGCTGTGGGTCGGCGGCAGCTTCTCGCAGGCCGGCGGCGGTCCGGCGAACCACGTCGCGCGTTGGGATGGGTCCGCCTGGTCGGCCCTCGGCGCAGGCATCCCGGACACCGTCGCGGACCTGCGGTTGCGTCGTGACGGGGCGATGGTCGCGGTCAGCGTCGCGCGCATCACGACGTGGACGGGGGCCGCGTGGCAGCCGCTCGGCCAGACCGCTGCGCTCTACACCGAACGGATCGTCGAACTGCCGGATGGCGATCTCTGCGCGCTCGGGTTCGGCTCGTGGAACGGCCAATTCGGCCACCACGTGATCCGGTGGAACGGCGGCGCCTGGAATTCGATCGGCGCGGCGACTGCAGGGTTCGCGACCGACCTCGCGTGCGCCGCGAACGGCGAGCTGTTGCTCGGCGGCGCCTACGGATTCTTCGATGGGCTGACCGCGCCGCGCTTCGTGCGCCGCGTGCCGGCGTGCCCTGCGAGCGCGATCCCGCTGGCCGGAGGCTGCGCCCATGCGCTCGACGCGTCGGCTTTGGCCTGGCTCGGTGGCACCGCGCGGACGACGGCCTCCGGCTTGCCGCAACCGGCGCTGGCTGTCGTCGTGCGCGGCCTGTCGCTGCCGCCGGCGCCGCTGCCGCTCGCGACCGTCCTGCCGTCGGCGCTGCCGGGCTGCGACCTGGTCGTGATCCCGGATCTGCTGGAGGCGCGGGTCGTCGGCGCGGCCCAGGTCGAAGCCGAGTTGCCGGTCCCCGAGCAGCCGGCACTGGTCGGTCTGCAGGTGCACGAGCAGTGGGTGGTGTTCGACGGCAGCGCGGCAGCGGTGCCGGTCACCAGCACGCCGGCGCTGACGTTGACGATCGGCGTGCTGTGACGCCGCCCACGCCGCTCCTTCACGGCCCGATCGTGACCTCGGTGGCGGCCCCTGGTCCCACCTCGGCGACCACCTGCTCCGCCCGACGCCCGTCGGCTTCGACGCGGCAAGGCCCGGGTGGCACGTCGTGCAGGGCGAAGCGACCGGCGCGGTCGGCGGTGAGCCAGCGACTGCGCGGTTGGCCGCTGCCGTAGTCGACGACCTGCACGCGCGCGCCGGGGGCCGGCGAACCATCGTCGCAGTGCACGACACCGACCAGGGAGCCGGCCGGTCCGAGCTGGCAGGTGCCGAGGTCCGTCACCTTGTCGAAGGTGACGTCGAATCGGCCCAGCGAACCGCCACCGATCGCTTGCAGCAGCAGGGGGCCCGGCAGCGGCGTGCCGCGGATCGCGAACCTCCCGTCGCTGCCGCTGCGCGCGGTGGCCAGCTCTTCGTGGGCGAAGTAGTGGATCGGGCGGGTCGCGAAGTTGCCTTCGGTGGCAGGTGCCGTGGTGGTCGACAGCAGCTGCACTTCGGCACCGACGATCGGCGTGCCCCTCGCGTCGACGAGGCGCCCCGTCAAGCTCGCCGCCGGCCGCACCGCCAGCCGCAACGGCGGGCAGCGTCGCCCTGGCAGCCAAAGGCCGGCCTGCGGGCCGGGTGCCACGCGCTCGGCTCCGTCGTCGTTCGTCAGGGCCAGCGAGGGGTCGGCGCCATGCAGCAGCCAACTGCTGCGGTGCGGGCGCTGCGCGGCGAAGGCGAACGCCCCGGCGGCGTCACTGCAGGTCTGCAGTTCGCCGTCGCGTCCGGTCAGCAGCAGCGTGATCCCCATGGCGGGGTGGCCCTCGCGGTCGACCAGTTGTCCGCGGATCGGCTCGGCCACCTCGTCGTCGGCGACGTCGAACGGCTTGGTGCGGTCGGGGAGATCGGGCCCGATCTCGCGTTCGCCCGGATCGACGGCGAACCCGTCGGCGACGAGGCGGGCGCGGATGCGGTCGCAGTTCGCCCAACCGGCGAGGCGCCAGCTCGAGCCGTCACGCTCGGGCCGGCGCAGCACCGGTGGCAGCAGCACGCTCGTCGCGCGGAACTCAGCGGACAGTTCGAGGTGGGCTGCCGCGAGCTGTGCCGCACTCGCGCCGCGCAGGACGAACGTGTGGGTGACCGGTGGATCGTCGGTCAGCACGACGTCGTGCGTTAGGTCGATGCCACCACCGAGGACCGCGGCGTAGCCAGCATGATCGGCCACCCAGACGCGCAGCGCGCAGTCGCCGTACGGCATGGCCGCGAACGCGTAGTGGCCATTCGCGTCGGTCGACGTCAGGTCGGCAGCAGCCGCGAATTCGGCACCGAGCGGCGTGCACGTGACGAGCGCGCCGGCGAGCGCGGTGCCGGCGGCATCCCGGACGACGCCCTGCACGGCGCGCGCCGGGCCGACGCGAACGACGAGGCCGGCCGGTGGATCCGTGGTGAGGTCGAGCGCCACGGCGCCGATGTCGGGCGTCGTCGTGGTGATGCGGAGCTGCATGGCGCGCCGCGGCAGGTTCCGCAGCAGGAAGGTGCCCGAGCCGTCGCTGCGGCCGAGCGCGACCAGCTCGCCGTCGATGCGCGCCGTGACGGTCCCGTTGACCACCGGCTGCGCCATGGGATCGAGGGCGATGCCCGCGAGCGGAGGCGACTCCTGCGCCAGCCCGCAGGCGGTGAACAGCAGGCCGATGAGGATCCGCCGTGTCATCGCACCGCTCCGCCGGTGACCGGGCTGACCGCGAGCGGCAGGGCGAAGCCACCCAGGCCTTCGAGCCACAGCCGGGCGCCGAGCAGCAGCGGATTCGCCGGGATCGCGAACGTTGCGGTCGCATCGCCGGTCGCGTCGGCGAGCAGCACGGTCACCGCGAAGGCGCTCGCGGGATCGAGCCACGACGGCTGCGCGAACAGCGGCGGCACGTCGACCGTCGCCAGGTCCGTGGCTGCGAACACGGCGAGCGGCGTATTCGCGGTGGTGGTGAAGTGGATCGTCCAGGCCTGGCTGAGCCGCAGCGGCGTCGCCTCGACGCCTAGCAGCGGCAGCGGAGTGGTCGGCGCGCACGTGGCGACGACCTGGCTGATCTGGCAGCGGTCGGTGAACACGTTCGCACCGCTGGTGACGATCGCGCAATCGATGGGGCTGCTGGTCGTGAGCGACGAATCGCTGAGCCATGCGACGCTGCCGCTCAGCGCCTGCAGGGCCGGGCCGGCGACCGAGAAGGCGCCAGCCTGGCCGTTGTCGAACGTGCAATGGCTCGCGTGCAACCGCGCGTTGCCGAGTCGGACCGTGAGATTCAGGCTGCCGGTGGCGAAGAGGCCGTGGAACGCGCAGCCGACGGCGGTGACCGTCGCGTTGGCGACGTCGGCCGCCGGTCCGCCCTGCCCGGTCAGCAGATCGCAGTCGACGAGCTGCACCTCGCCGCCCGCCACGGTGAGCGCCGCGAGCTGGTCGCGCAACGCACAGTCGACCAGCGCGACGCGGCCCGCGAGCACGGTGGCGGGGTGGTCGAACGCGAACCCGGTGACGGTCAGGGTCTGGCCGGCGGGCACGTCGGCGGTCATCCCGCCGAACATCGCGACGCCCGGTTCGGCGAGCAGGTGCACGCCCTGGGTCGCGGCGAAGCCGCCGTAGAGTCCCGCGTGGACGAGCAGCAGATCGCCCGGTGTGGCGGCGGCGATCGCCGCGGCGATGCCGCCCGGCTGCCCCGGGAAGACGTCGATGGTGGCCTGGGCGAGGCCGGGACCAGCCAGCGCCAGCGCGGCAACGAGGGGTGCGGAGCGAGGCAAGGGCGTGGCTGTGGGCATGGCGGAGTGGGCTCCAGGGTGACCAGCGCCGGATCGGTGTAGAGCCTGGGTTCAAAACTGGCCGGCGGTCAGCTGCAGCGCATTGGTCGCCGTGACGGCAACCCAGTTGCCCAGCGCGTCGAACTCCATGGGGATCATCTGGTGGTGGAACATCGCGCCGACGAGCGAGGGCGTGTTGGGCAGCGGCAGCGCCGATTGTGCGGTGCCATCCATGGTGACGAGCAGGCCGAGGATGTCCGGTGCCACGAGCAGGTCGCAGGCAGGCCCCGCTTGCGGGAACACGAGGCTGAGCGGTGCGACCCCTTGCGCCACGGCGACCGTGCTGGTGACCGTGACGACCAGCGCCGTCGTCGGCAGGCCGGTGCCTTGGGCCCGGAACACGCCGTCCACCCAGGGCAGCGTCGCGGCGGCCAACAGGTTGACGCCGCCCGAACTCGGGCATCCGAGGCCGCTCGCCTGGGCGCTGGCCGGACACGTGGTGGTCAGCCGCGCGAGGTAGGGCGAGGCGAACCCACCGACGGTCGCGAACGGTCCGCCCGCGAACACGTCACCGTTGCCGGTGGCGGCCAGGGCGTAGACGGTGTCGTTCGGGCCGGTGCCCACCGCCTGCCAGGACGTTCCGTCCCAGCGCGCGACGTGGGCGGGAAAACTGCCACCGGCGAGGATGTCGCCATCGGGCAGCAGCCACAGGGAGAGCACGCTGCCCGGAGTCCCCGAACCCATCGCCGACCAGGCGACTCCGTTCCAACGCGCCACGTTGCTGGCGGGGAGGCCGCCGGCGCTCCCGAAGCTGCCGCCGGCAACGAGGTCGCCGTTGGGCAGCGTGAGCAGCGCCGAGACGAGGCCGTTGACGCCGCTGCCGAGGGCCGACCAGTTGCTGCCGTTCCAGCGCGCGACGTGTGCGGCGCTCAGTCCGTCCGCGGTCGTGAAGGCGCCGCCAGCCACCAGGTCGCCGTTGGGCAGGTTGGCCAGGGCTTGGACCGCGGCGTTGGTGCCACTGCCGAGCCTGGTCCAACCGCTGCCATTCCATAGCGCCACATTGGCCGCAAGAACGGATCCCGCGGACGCGAAGCTGCCGCCGACCGCGAACGTGCCGTTCGGCCGCTTCGCCAGGGCCGTGACGCCGTCATACAGATCGGCGAACCCGCCGGCGAGCGCGCTCCACGTCGCGCCGTTCCAGCGCGCGATGCGACTCGCGCCGACGCTGCCGCCGACCGAGAAGAAGTCGCCGCCGACGACGATGTCGCCGTTGTCGAGTTCGACGGCGGTCTGCACCAGGTCATTCGTACCGGCGCCGAGGCTCTGCCAGGTGGTGCCGTTCCAGATGGCCACATGGTTGGCGAGGGTTCCGCCGATCCCCAGGAACATCCCGCCGACCAGCAGGTTGCCGTTGCGGAGGCTGCCGAGGGTCAGCACGGGACCGTCGATGCCGGGGTTCAGGGCGGACCATGCGCTGCCGTTCCAGATGGCGAGGTTCCTGGCCACCACGCCGCCGGCGACGTCGAATTGGCCGCTGACGAAGATGCCACCGCCCGGCGCCTCGGTCACGGCCAGCGCGTACGGTCCGTACCCGGACAGGCCACTGCCGAGGGCAGACCAGGCGGATCCGTTCCAGCGCGCCACGCTCGCGGCCGGCATGCCACCGGCGGTGGCGAACGAGCCGGCCACGAACAGATCGCCGGCCGCCGTGACGACGAGGTCGTTGACGGTCCCATTGGTGCCGGCGCCGAGCGCGGACCAGCTGGTGCCGTTCCAGCGGGCGATGTTGTTCGCGGGCGCGGCACCGGCGGTCGCGAAGTTGCCGCCAGCCACGATGTCGCCGTTCGCCGACTGGCCGATCGCCGTGACGATCCCCGGGATGCCGCTGCCCAGGTTGGACCATGCGGAACCGTTCCACGCACGGATGCCACCGAGAGAGCCGAAGAAGCCGCCGGCGAGCAGCGTGCCACTGCTGGTGGTCCGCAGTGCGGTGACGAAGCCCCCGGTGCCGCTGCCGAGGGGCAACCAGGTGCCGCCGCTCCAGCGCGCGATGGGCCCGACCGGCAGCGTGAACGAGCCGCCCGCGACGAGTTCGCCGCTCGGCAAGACCGCGAATGCCCTGACCAGGCCGTTGTTGAATCCGCTGCCGAACGACGACCAGCTCGTCCCGTCCCAGCGGGCGACCCTGTTCACCAGGACGCCGCCCGCATCGGTGAAGTCGCCGCCGGCGACCAGGTCCCCGTTGGGCAGGGTCGCGACGCACAGGACCGACCCGTTCATGCCCGTCCCCAAGCCCGAGAACTCGTCGGTGACGGGGTTCCACACGGCGATGTTCGTCGAGCTGACGCCGGGCACATGGCCGGCGATCACGACGACGGGTGAAGCGGGGCCGGCACCATCGGGATCCCAGACCGTGCAGTCGTAGGGCGGCGCGGCCGTGCCACCCGTGCCGCTACCGGCAGGGCTCGCCACCCAAGGCGTCGCGCATTGCCCGTTGAGCGCTGCGGCCAACAACGCGACCAAGGCCGACCCGAATACGATGGTCCCGGCTCGAGGGAGTGCGAGCATGGTTGCCGTCCCGAAGTGGATGGTTTGGCGCGTGGCCGTGCACCACGCGCGCGGATGGCGGGAAAGGGCCCCTTCCCCTGCGCGGGCCAGCCTACCTGCCGCCGTCCGTTCTGCCCAGGTCCTGCGTCGCCTCGCGGCCATCCGGCCCACGCACCCGGGCGCGCACCGCGCCGCGCGGTGCCACGATCCAGCGCGACTGCGACAGGTAGCCCGAGCCGGCCTGCACCTCGACCGCGCGCTGGCCGCCGCCGGGCAGTTCGAACACGATCCGCGTGCCGATCGCCTGCGGGTTGCCGGGCGGCGCCGGCAGCGTCACCGTCGGGCGCGCGGGACCGAGGTCGGTCGCATAGGCGAACAGCGGCCCGTCGTTGTGCGCGCACAGCAGCTCGACGCGCGACCCGGCGAGTTGCCGCAGCACCAGCGCCTTGCGGTCGCCGAAGTCGCACAGGCCGTGTTCCTGCGGTGCCACGACCGTGAGCCCGTCCTTGCCGGCGCGCAGCACGAGGCCGGTGCCGCCGTCGTGGCGGCCGGTCTCAGGCTCCGGCGCGTAGCTGTTCTGCGCGCACACCAGCAGGTCGTCGAGCGCGACCATGCCGAAGATCGGCGCGATCTGCGCACGGCGCGGCAGCGGTTCGACCGTGAAGTGGCCGTGGCCGTCGTTGCGCAGCAGGCTGCTCTGCAGCGTCACCACGGTGAGCTGGCCGGCCGCGGCGAGCTTCGGCTGCGGGTAGATGTCCTGCAGCAGCGAACTCGCGAACGACTCGTAGGTCGGGAACTTCTCGGCCAGGAACGGCATCGCCTGGCTGCTGCAGCTGCGGCCGCGGACCGGCAGCAGGTTGTCGCCTTCGTACTTCGCCTCGACCAGGTCGCGCGTGCCGTTGTCGTCGAAGTCGCCGTAGTAGAGCCGCGCCGGATGCTCGGGGTTGGCCTTGTACTTCGTGTTGAGGCCCTGGTTGCCGGCGACGTAGTCGAGGTCGCCGTCGCCGTCGCAGTCCCATGCGCACAGGCTGTTCCACCAGCCCGTGGCCACCGCGAGGCCCGCCGCCTCGGTGGCGTCGACGAGGCGCTTGCCGCCGTCGTTGTGCCACAGCCGGATCGGCTGCCAGTGCGCCGCGACCAGCAGGTCGGGCCAGCCGTCGCCGTCGGCGTCGCTCCACAGCGCACTCGTCACCATCCCGGCGGTTGCGAGGCCGGGCGCGAGTTCGGCGGTCGCGTCGACGAACGTGCCGGCGTCGTTGCGGTAGAGGTGGCTCGGCGGCGCGTCGGGGTAGAGGCCCGGCACGAGCCGCCCGGCGACGAACAGGTCGAGGTCGCCGTCGCGGTCGAAATCGCCGGCGCAGGCGTGCCCCGACGATTCGCGGACCGCCGGCAGCGCGTCGCGGTCGCGCGTGAAGTGGCCGTGGCCGTCGTTGCGGTAGAGGCGGTCCTGCAGCGCGGCGTCGCCGGCCGCGTGCTCGGCGCCGCCGCTGGCGACGAACAGGTCGAGGTCGCCGTCGCCGTCGTAGTCGAGCCACAGCGCGGCCAGGTCCTCGCACGCGGCGTCCTCGGTCCACGGTCCGGCCTGCTCGCGCCAGCCGTCGGCGGTGGCGAGGAACAGCGCACCCGCCTGGCCGCTGGCGCCGCCGACGAACAGGTCGTCGCGGCCGTCGCCGTCGGCATCGCCGAGCGCCAGGCCCGGGCCGAGCCGCGACACGCCGGCCGGCAGCAGCGGCTGCTTCTCGTACTCGTCGAACTCGTTCTCGCGGTGGGTGAACGGCGGCGGCGCGCTGGCCGCGAACGGCGGCGGCGGCAGCGCGTCGGCGACCGGCGCGAACGGCTTCGTCGGCGCTTCCGGCGGCTCGGTGATCGTGTAGCGCGTGTCGGCGGCGAGGTCGGCGAAGCGCTGCACGTGGCCCGACGGCCAGTGCACGGTCAGCGCCTTCACGCCGGTCGCGGCACCGAGGCCGAAGTGCAGCTCCGGCGCCTGGCCGGACAGGTAGCCGCGCGACAGCCAGTTCTCGCGCACCAGCACGCGGCCGTCGGCGAGCGTCGCCGCGACGCGCGCGCCGACACCGAATCGCTCGCTGCGCTGGCCGCGCAGGCGCACGACGAGCGCGTGGCCGTCGGTCGTGCGGTTCTCGAACAGCGCGCACGGCTCGTTCCAGTCGTTGACCAGCACGTCGAGGTCGCCGTCGCCGTCGAAATCGCACAGCGCGGCGCCGTGGCTCACGGCTTCGAGGTCGAGGCCCCAGTCGGCGCCGGTCTTCGCGAACTGCAGGTCGCCGACCTGGCGCAGCGCGAGGTTCTTCTCGGGCACCTTGCGGACGTTCTCGATCAGGTCGATCGCGGCCTTGTGCCGCTGCTGCGACCACAGCTCGCTGACGCGGATCGCCAGGTCCGGGTCCATGTCGAAGCGCGCGATGCCGTTGGTCGCGAACAGGTCGAGCCGTGCATCGTTGTCGAGGTCGCCGAACAGCACGCTCCACGTCCAGTCGGTGCTGGCGACGCCGGCGAGGATGCCGGCCTCCTGGAAGTGGCCGAGGCCGGTGTTCAGCAGGAATGCGTTGCGCATGTACTGCGGCGGCCGCATGTGGATCAGCACCGGGCGCTGTTTGTTCATGTCGCCCATCAGCACCTTCGCCGCCTTGTGCGTCGTCATGCTCATGTCGGCGACCAGCAGGTCGAGGTGGCCGTCGCCGTCGACGTCGGCGGTGTCGCTGCCCATGCCGTAGTAGGCGGTGTGCGGCAGCACCTCGCCGGTGACGTCGCGGAACGTGCCGTCGCGCTGGTTGTGGTAGAGCGTGTCCGGCGATTCGAGGTCGTTGGCGACGTAGAGATCCGGGTAGCCGTCGTCGTCGTAGTCCCACCAGCTCGCCGACAGCCCCATGCCGAAGCCGCGGATGCCGGCGCTGGTCGAGACGTCGACGAACCTGCCGCCGACCTGGCGCAGCAGGTGGTCCTCCTGCCCGGTCATGAACGCCGTGCCGCGGAAGGCGAGGAAGTGCTCGCGCAGTTCGGGCGGCACGTCCTCGAGGCGCTGCAGCTTGCCGTCCTTCTGCAATTGCCCGATCTGCGCCAGCTGCGCCAGCGTCGGCGTCATCGCCGCGGCCGGGCGGGCCGTGTCGTGCGGCGGCCGGAACGCCTGCAGCACCTCGGGTGTCTGCGCCCAGGCCGCGTGCAGCGCGCGGTTGGTCAGCAGGTAGAGGTCGAGCGTGCCATCGCGGTCGTAGTCGGCGAACGCCGCCATCATCGACGCCGCGGTGAGGTCGAGGCCGAAGCGCGCCGCGTCCTCGCGGAACGTGCCGTCGCCCTGGTTGACGTAGAGCAGGTTCTTCGCCTCGAGGTTGCAGACGTAGAGGTCGAGGTCGCCGTCGCCGTCGACGTCGGCGAAGGTCGCCCCCGTGCCCCAGGCGGCTCCGCCGTCGACGTGGCCGGCCTTCTCGGTCACGTCCTCGAACCGCAGCGGCGCCACCTGGCGGAACAGCCTGTTGGGCCCGTCCTGCGACACCAGGTAGACGTCGACGAGCCCGTCGCCGTCGTAGTCCCCGACCGCCAGCCCGGCACCGTTGGTCAGGTACTGGTAGCAGTTCGCCTTGTCGAGCACGTTCGTGAAGGCGAGCCCGCTCTGCGCCGGATCGACGCGGGCGAAGCGCGGCCCGGGCCCGCCGCGCGGCGTCAGGAGCGGCGTCGCGACGAGGCCGGCCGGCTCGGTCGGACGGGCCGGTTGCTGCGGTTCGGCGCACGCGGCGAGCGCGAGCATCGCCGCCGGGAGCGAGCCGGCGGCGCGATGGCATCGGGCGCGGGCGGTGGACGGAAGGTGAGTCGAACGGCGGACCATGCCCGCATGATGGCACGGCGACCGCGTCGCCGGCAGCGCTTTCGCCGCGCGCCGCGGCGGCCGCTATAGTGCGCGCCACCTCGTCCCGGAGACTGCCATGCGCGCCCTCGTTCCCGTCGTCGCCGCCGTACGCCGTGCGGCTGCCCTGATCACCCTCGCTGCCGTCGGCACCGCCAGCGGTGCTTTCGCCCAGTCGGCCAGCGATGCGGCGTTGCTGGTGACCGTCGACGTCTTGTACCCGCCGGCCTTCCGCTTCTCGTGGCCGCTCGACGCAGGCTCCGGCGGCTACACGGTGCAGAAGCGGATCGTCGGCACCGCCACCTGGGGCTCGGCGACGGTCGTGCCGGGCGGTCCGGCGGCGACGCAGTGGACCGACAGCAACGTGCTGACCGGCGTTCGCTACGAGTACAAGATCTTCCAGGGCGCCGCGCCGGCCGGCCGCAACGTGGTCACCTGCGGCATCGCGTTGCCGCCGGTCGAGAACCGTGGCGCGGTGGTGCTGCTGGTCGACGCCACCAAGGCGACGCCGCTGGCGAGCCAGCTCGATCGCCTGGCCGACGACCTGGTCGGCGACGGCTGGCGCGTCCTGCGCCACGACGTCGCGCCGAGCGCCACGGTGGCGAGCGTCAAGGCGCTGATCGCGGCCGACTACGCGGCCGATCCGCTCGGGGTCCGCTGCGTGTTCCTGTTCGGTCACGTGCCGGTGCCGTACTCGGGCCAGCTCGGCCCGGACGGTCACCCGGACCATGTCGGCGCCTGGCCGGCCGACGCGTTCTACGGCGATCTCGACGGCACCTGGACCGACTACGCGGTCAACACCACCACGCCGTCGCGCCAGGCCAACTGGAACGTGCCGGGCGACGGCAAGTACGACCAGACTTCGCTGCCGAGCGACGTCGACCTCGCGGTCGGCCGCGTCGACTTCCACGACCTGCCCGCGTTCGCCGCCGGCGAAGACGCGCTGCTCGCGGCGTACCTCGACAAGGACCACGACTACCGGCACAAGGTGTTCATGGTCGACCAGCGCGCGCTGATCGACGACAGCTTCGGCTGGTTCTCGGGCGAGGCGTTCGCGGCGTCGGGCTGGCGCAACTTCGCCAGCCTGGTCGGCACCGCCAACATCCAGTCCGGCGACTACTTCACCACGCTGAACGTCGCGACCGGCAACGGCTATGCCTGGTCGTACGGCTGCGGCGGCGGCACCTTCACCAGCTGCGGTGGCGTCGGCACGACCGCCGACTTCGCGGCGAGCCAGAACCGCAGCGTGTTCACGATGCTGTTCGGCAGCTACTTCGGCGACTGGGACTCGACCGACAACCTGTTGCGCGCCGCGCTCGCGCAGGGCTGGACGCTCGCCAACTGCTGGGCGGGCCGGCCGCACTGGTCGTTCCACCCGATGGGGCTCGGCGAGACGATCGGCCAGTGCGCGCGCCGTTCGCAGAACGACACCGACATGGGCGGCTTCGGCCTGCGTTACGTGCACATCGCGCTGCTCGGCGATCCGACCTTGCGCGAGCACATCGTCGCGCCGCCGACCGCGGTGCAGGTCACCGATGCCTGGCCGCATGCCGACA
>CAYMRG010000022.1:2896-6769 GCA_964392555.1 uncultured candidatus Brocadiaceae bacterium | reverse complement strand
TCCGGTGATCCGGTCGACGGCTACCACGTCTACCGCGCGCCGACGTCGGCGGGGCCGTTCACGCGGCTGACCAGTGCGCCGGTCGTCGGCACGACGTTCGTCGATCCGGCGCCGCTGGTGGGCGCGGCGAGCTACATGGTGCGCGCGCAGCGCCTCGAGGTCGCTCCGACGGGCAGCTACCAGAACCTCAGCCAGGGCGCGTTCGCCGACGTGTCGCTGCCGCAGCAGGCGGCCTCGCACACGAACTACGGCACCGGCTGCTACGACATCAGCGACTCGTTCTATGCGGCCTTCGTGGACGCGCCGACGGCCAGTGCGGCGCTCGCCAACACCGCGCTGACGCTGACGCCGGCGAACGGCAGCTACGTGGTCGGCGCCGGCGGTGCGTTCGTCGCGCCCGGTGGCTCGGCGACGACGCTGGCGCTCGGCGACGACGATGCGGTCGCGGTGGCGCTGGCGCAGCCATTTGCGTTCCCGGGCGGCGCGACGACGACGCTGCACGTGCACAGCAACGGCATCGTCGGCATGGCGCCGCTGTCGCTGTCGCCGGCGGCGTCGCAGACGCCCGCGGTGGCGGCGCTGCTCGCCGAGCCCGCGGCGGCCTTCTATGCCTGGCACGACTTCGACCCGAGCGCGCCGGGCAGCGGTGCGGTGCTGTTCGAGCAGGTAGGCGGTGTCGCCTACGTGACCTGGAACGGCGTCGCGAACAAGCCCGGCGGCAGCGCCGGCGCGACCACGCTGCAGTTCCAGTTCGAGGCCGCCACCGGCGTCGTCCGCATCGTCTGGGGCGCCGTCGACGCGCTCGGCCAGGGCGGCACCGCGGTCGGCTGGTCGCCGGGCGGCGCCTCGGTCGACGCCGGCCCGATCGATCTCGGCGCGCTGCCGTGGACGGTCGCCGCGCAGAACCTGTCGGCGCTGGCGCTGACGGCGACGCCGCCGCCGGTGTCGACGCCGACCAGCGGCACGGTCGTGACCTACGCGGTCGACCATGCGCCGGAAGCCGCGCCGGGCAGCGGCGTGCACTTCGGCCTGGTGCTGGTCAGCTTCACGCCGAACTTCGCCGGCACGCCGCTCGCCGGCCTCGGTCTGCCGGACTGCACGCTGTGGATCGGCTCGCTGGACCTGCCGATCGCCTGGACGTCGACCTCGGCCAGTGCCGCGGCGACGTTGGCGCTGCCGGCCGGGCTGGTGCCCGGGGCGCAGTTCTTCGCGACCGCCGCGGCCCTGATCCAGCCGAACAGCCTGCCGAACGGCGGCAACGCGTTCGGCGCGGTCACCAGCAACGGCGTCGCGAGCTTCGTCAACGGATTCTGAATCGGGTCGCCCGGTGGGCGACCCGATTCAGGCATCTCCAGGACGCCGCAACGCGGGTTCCTTGCTCCGCGCGAGCGACGCATCCGGCCCCGCTGCGTCGTCAACTTGGGCTCGGGTCGCCGGTGGGCGACCCGATTCAGACATCTCCAGGACGCCGCCACGCGGGTTCCTTGCTGCGCGCGAGCGACGCATTCGGCCCAGCTGCGTCACCGCCCTTGGTGGGCTCGGCGCCGATCTCGGCAGGAATCGAGGCAATCCTTGCACTCGCCGCGGACCTGCGTCATCAATGAACGCTCGCCGCACGGTGCGGCGGCGCGCCAACGATGCTGCAGATCCTGAACCGAATCCGCTCCTCGATCTACGTGCTGTCGATGCTCGTGGGGGCGGTGGCGGGGCTCGGCGCGCTCGGCTTCGAATACCTCAACTCGCTGATCGCCCGCTACGCGCTGGTCGGGTTCGCCGGCTACGCGCCCGAGGGCCCGCGCGGCGAGATCGCGCTGTTCGGCCATCCGTCCACCGAAACGCCGAATCGCTGGCTCCTGCTGCTGGTGCCGGCGCTCGGCTGCTTCGTCAGCGCGCTGTTGTGCCGGTGGTTCGCGCCCGAGGCCAGCGGCCACGGCACCGACGCGGCGATCGACGCCTACCACCGCAAGGCCGGCCGCATCCGCGGCCGCGTGCCGATCCTCAAGGGCATCTGCAGCGCGCTGACGCTCGGCACCGGCGGCAGCGGCGGCCGCGAAGGGCCGATCGCGCAGATCGGCGCCGGCTTCGGCTCGTTCCTCGGCCAGCGGCTCGGACTCAGCGACCGCCGCTGCCGCACGCTGCTCGCCGCGGGCATGGCCGGCGGCGTCGGTGCGATCTTCCGCGCGCCGTTCGCCGGCGCGCTGTTCGCCGCCGAGATCCTCTACCGCGAGGCGGAGTTCGAGTCCGAAGTACTGATCCCGGGCTTCCTGTCATCGGCGGTCGCCTACTGCGTGTTCTGCGGCTGGCTCGGCGAGTTCGGCTCGCTGTTCGCGCTCGGCCCTGGTTTCTCGTTCCACGACGTCCGCGAACTGCTGCCGTACACGCTGCTGGCGCTCGTGCTGCTGCCGATGATCGCGTTCTACACGCGGTTCTTCTACGGCTGCGAACACTGGTTCGCGCGGCTGCCGATGCCGAAGCCGGTGGTGGCGGCGATCGGCGGCGCGCTGACCGGCGGGGTTGCTCTGCTGGCCTGGTGGCTCGCCGGCGACCAGCGGGCGCTGTCGGTCCTGAGCGGCGGCTACGGCGTGCTGCAGCAGACCCTCGACGGCCGCCTGATCGGCTGGAACGCCGCCAAGCTGCTGCTGCTGGTCGGTCTGCTCAAGGTCGTCACGACGTCGTTCACGATCGGATCCGGCGGCAGCGCCGGCGTGTTCGGCCCGAGCATGGTGATCGGCGGCGGCGTCGGCGGCGCGCTCGGCATGGCCTGCAAGGAGTGGGGCCTCGTCCAGAACCCGGCGAGCCTGTGCGTCGTCGGCATGTGCGGCTTCTTCGCCGGCGCGGCCAAGACGCCGATCTCGACGATCGTCATGGTCACCGAGATGACCGGCTCGTACCGGCTGCTGCTGCCGGCGATGTGGGTCTGCGGCCTGACGTTCGTGCTGAGCCGGCGGTGGGCGCTGTACCAGAAGCAGGTCGCGACGCGCGCGCAGTCCCCGGCGCACCAGGGCGAATACCAGGTGGCGTTGCTCGAGCGGATGACGGTCGCCGATGTGTTCGAGCCGAGCGAAGTCGCGACCGTGCCGGCGGCGACGCCGATGCGCGACATCGTCCGCATGGTCACCGTGAGCCGCGATGACTACTTCCCGGTGGTCGACGACGCCGGCAGGTTCGTCGGCGTGTTCTCGGCGCAGGACATCCGCCAGTACACCTTCGACGAATCGATGTACCAGATCGCGATTGCCGCCGACGTGATGTCGAGCCCGCCGATCGTGGTGCGGCCCGCGGACGACCTGCACAAGGCCCTCGAAGCCTTCGACTCGGTGCGCCTCGACGAGCTGCCGGTGGTTGCCAACGACGATCCCGACAAGCTGCTCGGCCGGCTGCGGCGGCGGGCGATCAACCGCGCCTACACCAAGCGTCTCAAGGAACTGCGCGAACTGCAGGCCCGCGCCAACCGGCCGTGACCATGGATTTGTTCCTGCTCGCGGTTGCGAGAGCGGGGTCCCGAGCCACTGTAGCGAGGCAGCGCATTCTGTTTGGTTTTTGTTCGGGCGCCTGCTAGCATGCGCCCTTTGACCATCCGCACGATCCCAAGGGAGGGACAGACACGATGAAACCGAAGGCCGGCGAACCGAACAAGCCGCCGATGAGCGAGGCACTCCTCGACGCGCTCGCGGCGATCCACAAGACCCACGGTGAGGGGTCGATCATGCGCATGGGCGACCGCAACGAGGTGCCCATCGAGGGCATCTCGACCGGGTCCCTGGGCCTCGACCTGGCGATCGGCGGCAAGGGCCTGCCGCGCGGTCGCGTCATCGAGGTGTTCGGTCCGGAGTCGTCGGGCAAGACGACCCTGACACTGCACGTCGTCGCCAA
>CAYMRG010000022.1:0-2886 GCA_964392555.1 uncultured candidatus Brocadiaceae bacterium | reverse complement strand
GTCTGCGCGTTCATCGATGCCGAGCACGCGCTCGATCCACAGTATGCCCGCAAGCTCGGGGTCGACCTCGACTCGCTGCTGATCTCCCAGCCCGACCACGGCGAACAGGCGCTCGACATCTGCGAGACGCTGGCCAAGTCGGCTGCGATCGACGTCATCGTCATCGACTCGGTCGCGGCGCTGGTGCCCAAGGCCGAAATCGAGGGCGAGATGGGCGACAGCTTCGTCGGCCTGCAGGCGCGCCTGATGAGCCAGGCGCTGCGCAAGCTGACGGCCCTGACCGCCAAGTCCAGGACAACGCTGGTCTTCATCAACCAGATCCGCGAGAAGATCGGCGTGATGTTCGGCAGCCCGGAGACGACCACCGGTGGCCGCGCGTTGAAGTTCTACTCCTCGGTGCGCATCGACATCCGCCGCATCGGCCAGATCAAGGACGGCGAGGAGCCGGTCGGCGCGCGGACCAAGGCGACGGTCGTCAAGAACAAGATCGCGCCGCCGTTCAAGAAGTGCGAGTTCGACATCCTGTTCGCCGAGGGCATCAACCGGCTGGGTGAGGTCCTGGACCTCGGCGTCGAGAGCGGTTTCCTGAAGCGCTCGGGCACGTGGATCAGCCACGGCGACACCCGGCTCGGTCAGGGTCGTGAGAAGGCCCGCGATTTCCTGAAGGAGAACCCGCAGATCGCGAAGGAGATCGAAGAAGGTCTGTTGGAGCGGTTCGCGCGCAGCCGTGCGGCGGCGGCAGGCTCGGGTGGCGCGCCGGCCGGGGGCCCGCACACCGTCTCCCGCGAGGGGGATGGGGCTGCGGATGCCAAGGGCGCCGGCGAAGGGCGGCCCGCTGGCGACGCCAAGACTCCGCCGATGCGTGGACCGGCGCGCACGCAGGCCACGGGCGGCTGATCGCCTGCAGTGCGGTTGCCTGCCGTGCGGTTGCCTGCCGTGGTCGGCCCGGTCGGGGGTCGGCCCGGTCGGTCTGCGGTTCGCGGGGCGCGGGATGTGGCCCCTCGCCGCGGGGTTCGCTACAACGTTTGCCCCCGCACGGTGCCATCCGCATGAAGCCCCTCTCCGCCGCCGAGATCCGCTCCCGCTACCTGGCGTTCTTCGAACGGAACGGCCACAAGGTCATGGCCTCCGACTCGCTGGTTCCGGCCAACGATCCGACGCTGCTGTTCACCGGCGCGGGCATGAACCAGTTCAAGGACATGTTCCTCGGCAAGGGCACGCTGCCTTGGCGGCGGATCACGACCTCGCAGAAGTGTCTGCGCGTCCCGGACCTCGACAACGTCGGGTTCACGCCGCGGCATCACACGTTCTTCGAGATGCTCGGCAACTTCTCGTTCGGCGACTACTTCAAGCGCGAGTGCATCGCGTGGGAGTGGGCGTTCTTCACGGAGGTTTGCGGCATCCCGGCGAACCAGATGGTTGTCACGATCTACAGCGACGACGACGAGGCGTTCGCGATCTGGACCAAGGACGTCGGTCTGTCTGCCGAGCGCGTGTTCCGGTTCGGCGAGAAGGAGAACTTCTGGCCGGCCGAGGCACCGAGCAAGGGACCGAATGGCCCGTGCGGGCCATGCTCGGAGATCTACTTCGATGCGCGCCCCGGTGAGCCGCTGCCGAAGCATGCCGGCCTCGAGTCGCTGCCCGGCGACCGCTTCACCGAGATCGGCAACTGCGTGTTCACGCAGTTCGACCGCCAGTCGGACGGTTCGCTGAAGCCGCTGCCGCAGAAGAACATCGACGTCGGCCTCGGCCTCGAGCGCATCGCCGCGGTGTTGCAGGGCGCGAAGAACAATTTCGAGACCGAGCTGTTCCGCCCGTACCTCGACCACCTCGGCACGGTCAGCGGCACGGCCTACGGCAAGGACCAGCAGCGCGACATCCGCATGCGGCGCATCGCCGACCACATCCGCGCGGTGACGTTCTGCATCGCCGACGGGGCGCTGCCGAGCAACGAGGGCCGCGGCTACGTCGTGCGCAAGATCCTGCGCCGCGCCGCCCGCGACGGCTACGAGCTCGGGCTGCAGAAGCCATTCCTGTTCGCGATGGTCGACATCGTCGGTCAGGTGATGGGGGACCAGTACCCCGAGGTCCGCGAGAACCGCGCACAATGCGTCGCCGTGATCCGCGGCGAAGAAGAGAACTTCCTCGGTGTCTACCGCCAGGGCATGGCGCGGCTCGACGAGTTCCTGGCGAAGGTGCCGAAGGGCGGGACCAGGCATCCCGGTGGCGACCAGGTGACGGCGGGCAGTGGCGAGTTCGCCTTCCAGCTCCACGACACCTATGGCTTCCCCGTCGACATCACCGAGCGCGTGATGCAGGAGCGCGGTTTCCGGCTCGACGAGGTCGGCTTCGAGGCGGCGATGACCGCGCAGCGCGAGCGCGCGCGCGCCAGCATGGCGACCGCCGATGCCGTGTTCACGGCGAGCGTCGCCGTCAAGCTGCGCGACGCCGGCAAGCAACCCACGAAGTTCGTCGGCTACGAGCAGCTCGCCTGCGAGACGCCGCTGGCCGCGATCGTCGGCGAAGGCGATCGGTTGCTGCGCCGCAGCGACGCCGGCCAGAAGGTGGTCCTGGTTGCGGCGACCTCGCCGTTCTACGCCCAGGGCGGCGGCCAGATCGGCGACCGCGGTCTGGTGCGCAGTGCGACCGGCGAAGCGCGCATCCTGACGACGACGGCGCTCGATGGCTTCCATCTGCACCAGGCCGAAGTCGTCCACGGTCATCTGGAAGCCGACCAGGCGTGCACGTTCGCCGTCGATGAGCCGGCGCGCCGGGCGACCGAACGCAACCACACCGCGACCCACCTGCTGCACGCGGCGCTCAAGCAGGTGCTCGGCGACCACGTCAGCCAGGCCGGCTCCGAAGTCGGCCCGGACCGGCTGCGCT
>CAYMRG010000021.1:5847-20405 GCA_964392555.1 uncultured candidatus Brocadiaceae bacterium | reverse complement strand
TGGGCTGAGCAACTTGAAAGAGGTTGTTGCAGCTGGCATCTTCGCCAGGCCGCGTTGCACCAGGCGTTGGAGCGCTGGCGACGCCGCGATCCCGTTCGCGCGCAGGGTCGGCACCGGGTCGCCGACGACGCGCGCGATCTGCGCCGCCACGCTGTCGCCGGCGAACGGCGGTCGCCCCGTCAGCAGGAAGAACAGCGTCGCCGTCGCGCCGTAGACGTCCGCCCGTGCGTCGAGCGGTTCGCCGCGCAGCTGCTCGGGCGGGGCGAAGGCGGGGGTGCCGAGCAGGTCGTTGGCGCCGGTCAGGTGCAGGGCCGCCGGCGACAGCGTGCGCGACAGCCCGAGGTCGCCGACCTTGACGTGGCCGTCGGCGGTCAGCAGGCAGTTCTCCGGCTTCAGGTCGCGGTGCACGATGTCGGCGGCGTGCAAGGCCTCGAGGCCGCGGCAGACTTCGAGGATCGCCGTTCGCGCCTCGCCGACCGGCAGCGGGCCGCGCCGTTCGACCAGCCGGCGCAGGTTGTCGCCCGGCAGCAGCTCCATCGTCAGGAACAGGTCGCCGTCGACCTCGCCACCGCTGCGGACGAACACGCAGTGCGGGTCGTCGATCGCCGCGCCGAGCCGCGCTTCGCTGACGAACCGTTCGCGCGCGGTCGCGTGGACGCCGGCGCCGCGGCTGCGCTTCAGCGCGACGACCTCGCCGGTCGCCGTGTCCTCCGCCTCGTAGACGATGCCCATGCCGCCGCGCCCGATCTCGCGCCGCAGCACGAACGGGCCGAAGCGCTGCGGCCAGCTCGCCGGTGCCGCGGCGTCGACCGGCGCCGCGGCCGCCGCGGCCGCCGCGCGCAGCGGCGCCGAGTCCTGGGCCGCGGCCGCGCACAGGGCGAGCACTTCCGCGGCCTCGGTCGGCGTCGCCCCCAGCTCGGCGAGCCGGCTGGCGCGGTCGCCGGCGCGGACGTCACGGACCGCATCGAACAGCGCGCGGATGCGCGCCAGGGGCCCGCTGGTGGTCATCGTTCGCCCTCGCGCGCCACGATCGCGGATGGCGTTCGGCCTGGCGGCGCAGCGTGCCGGCCACGGTGCCTTGCGAGGGGGGTGCGCATGAACAGCAGGGGCTCCGATCGGGCGTGCGTGGCCATGCAAGCCGCGCGCGGGCGTGGATTCCACCTCCGGTCTGGCGCGTCCCCACGCGCCGCGACGAAGATCCGGCCATGCATCCCCGTCTCGCCGGCCTCGCGGCCCTGGCTCTCGGTTTCTCGGCGACGCTGCTGGCACAGGATGAAACGACCGTGCGGGTGTTCGTGTTCGCCGGCCAGTCGAACATGGTCGGCTCCGATTCGCACACCGCCGACGTCGACCGCTATCCGCCGTTCGTCGGTGCGGCCGAGCCGCAGCCGAAGGTGCGGTTCTGGTACGTCGTCGGTCGCGAGGACAAGGACACGTCGAGCGGCTGGACGACGCTGCGACCGATCGGCGACACCGTCGGCCCCGAGCTGACGTTTGCGCGCGAGGTCGCGGCGCATACGGCGGCGCCGCTGGCGATCATCAAGGTCGCCGCCGGCGGCACCACGCTCGGCACGGATTGGAATCCGGACCGGCCCGGCGGTTTTCGCCTCTATCCGTTGGCCCTCGCGACGGTGCGCGAGGCCCTCGCCGACCTCGATCGCCAGCACGTGCCGTGGCGGCTCGAGGGCTTCGTGTGGCACCAGGGCGAGAACGACATGTTCGACGACGCCTGCCGTCGCGCCTATGCCGACAACCTCGCGCACTTCATCGCCTGCTGGCGCCGCGATCTCGCCGCGCCCCGGCTGCGCTTCTATCTCGGCGAGCTGTGCACCAAGACGATCTGGGGCATGGACAACCGCGTGCCGATGCAGGCGATCGCGCTCGCGCAGCGGCAGGTCGCCGCCGCCGACCCGCTGGTCGACTACGTGCCGACGTCGCACGATGCGGTCGAGATCGGCGGCGACGATGGCCTGCACTACCATTACGGCACGCTCGGCCAGCTCGAACACGGCGTCAACCATGCGCAGGCCTACCTGCGCAACCTCGGCGTCCTGGCGCCGCGCCAGCGCCCGCTGGCGGCGTGGCCGTATGCCGACGGCGCGACGGTCGACCTCTACGTGTTGGCCGGGCACCGCAACATGGAGGGCGAACGCGCGTTCGCGCAACAGCTGAAGGATGTCGCCGGTGGCGACGCGCTGGCGAAGGACCGCAGCGACATCGCCTACCGGTACGCGATCGGCGGCGGCGTGCTGGTGAGCGACGGCTGGGAGCCCCTCGGCCCGGCTGGTCTCTATGCGACCTTCGGCCCCGAATTGAGCTTCGCTCGGAAACTCGCTGCGCGCCCCGGGGCCGGTATCGCGATCGCCAAGTTCACGCACAGCGGCTCGCAGATCGTCGACTGGACACCCGGCGGCAGCGAGGCGAAGGGCCGCGACCTCTATCCGGCGTTCCTCGACTTCGTGCGCCAATCGATTGCCGACCTCGAGCGGCACGGCCAGCGCGTGCGGTTGGCGGGCATCGTCTACCATCTCGGCGAGAACGACATGTCGTTCGGTCCGCACCGGCGCCTGGCGGCGAAGTGGCTCGGCGAGCTGATCGCCGCGAGCCGCCGCGACCTGGCACGGCCGGACCTGCGCTGGTTCGTCGGCCAGCAACGGCCGACGTCCGGTCCCGACCTCGACAAGCTCGACGTGGTCGCGGACCTCGCCGCGCTCGCCGCCAACGATCCGCACCTGGTGTTGGTGCCGGCGTTCGACCCGCCGCCGCAGCGGGAGCAGCTCGTGTTCGACACCGCCGGCGTGGTCTGGCTCGGCGAGCGGTTGGCGGAGGCGGTGCTGCGCGCGCGGTGAAGGGGCGTTGCCGAGACGGCTCTCGTAGGATGCGGGCGCGGCTCAGAACCATGCATGCGGCCGCATTCCACGTGCATGCTCGGGACGAGCCACAATGCCCTGCTGGAGACCAGTCAGGTAGACTGCAACCTCGAACCGTGAGGATGCCTTGCGCTACTGGTGGGTGAACCAGAACCACACCTACCGGCAGGAGGTCGGTGGTGGCTACCTCTGGTCACCCAAGCGCAAGAAGGACGGGCATCGAAACCCGTTCTACGAGTCCATGCGGGAGGTCTCGCCAGGCGACATCGTATTCTCGTTTGCGGATACCTGGATCAGGGCATTCGGCATCGCTCAGTCGGCAGTATCGAAATCGTGGCCGAGGAGAACTACGGCGACGCGCCGTGGCCGCAGGCGATGACGCCGCTGATCGACCGCGCCTGGAACGAGCCGCTCGCCGACCCGGCCCGATGCTATTCCGCGTCTGCTACCACCTCGCCAAGGGCACGCCGACGCGCCCGTTCTCCGACCACCACGCACTCGATACGAAGGGCCAGGTCCGCTTCGTCGGTTGCTCCCCGCTCGAGCGCAATCCGTCGCGCGTGTGGTGGGGCGAAGGCGACGAGAAGTTCACCGTCGACGGCGAGGCGTTCCCGTCGTGGTTCGGCACCGGCACCGAGGACTACTTCGGCTACGCGTGGTGCGATCCGACGCCGTTCTCGGCGCTGTTCCACGCACAGATCGAGTGCCAGGGGCCGAGGAACTACGGCTTCACGCAGCTGCACCGCACGCACCTGCTCGACGCAGTGCCGTTTCAGAAGTCGTTCCGTTTCGACCTCGAACGTTGGCACTGGGTCGAGGACATCGCGATGGACTACGCGACGGTTGCGTACTGGTACGGGGTGCCGGGCGCGACATCGGGCTTGCCGTCGGTGCCACCCGCCGCCGAGCGCGAGTTGCCGAAGCTCGGGCCGCCGCCGGTGTTCGTCGCCGAGGGCGTGATCGAAGGCGAGGACCTGCGCGTGATCGCGTGTCCGAGCGGGCGGCGGGCAAGCAGGACACCTGGTTCCTGGCGACGATGTTCAGTCGCGATGCCCAGTTGCTCTGGCACGACGGCAAGCCCGGCGACGCGCTCGTGCTGGCGGTGCCGGTGGCGACCGCGGGGCGCTATCGGGTCAGCGCCGCGTTCTGTCAGGCCGAAGAGCACGGCATCGTGCAGGTGTCGCTGGCCGGCGAGGCGCTCGGGTCACCGTTCGACGGCCATGCCGCCAAGGTGCGCAGCAGCGGCCTGGTCGAACTCGGCATCGTCAATCTGCCGGCGGGCGAGGTGGAGCTGCGACTGCAGCTCAGCGGCTGCAACGACAAGGCGAAGCCGCGCTTCCTGGTCGGCCTCGACTATGGGAAGCTGGAGAAGCTGCCATGACCCGCCAACCGAAGCCGCGCCGCGAGCTGTTCTCGTGTCCCAACTGCGGCGCCGACGTGCGCATCGGCGCCAAAGTGTGTCGCGAATGCGGCAGCGGTGCCGGCACCGGGTGGCCGGCACGGGGTGGCAGGACCAGGAGGACATCGACTATTCGAGCGTCGACTTGCCCGACGGCTACCGCGACGTCGACGATCCAGGCGGTAACGAGCTGCCGGCACTCGCCACGCCGAGGTGGGTGCGGTGGACGGCGCTGCTCGTCGTGCTGGCGATGGTGGGTGGGGTCGTCATCGCGATGGTGCTGCGCAACCGTTGACCCGGGAGGTGGTCGGCTCGTGTCCACTACGACGAAGGCAGCGCCGCCCGGTGGGCAGGGCCAGCAGCGAAGGTGCATGGTCCGCTGGCATGCTGAACGGCGTCACCGCAATCAGCCGAAGCGACCGCGCAGTCGCGAAGATGCGTCCCGACTCGCGATCACCTCGGTTCCATCGTCGAGTTCAAGCCGCAGGCGGCGATCCTCGCCGGTGCGCATCGCCGTTACGCGATCGAGATTGACGATGTGGGAGCGGTGGATGCGACAGAACCGCTCCGGATCGAGGCGGGCCGCGAGTTCGGCGAGTGCGATGTGCATCAGGTGGGTGCCGTCGAGATGGTGGATGGCCGCATAGTCCCCGCGCGCTTCGATCCGGACGATGGCCTCGATCGCGATCGGCACCACACGATCGCCGTGACGGGCGAACAACCGGCGCAGCGGCGACGCGTTGGTCATCAGCGCACGGTCGCCGGGAGGTGGAACTTCCGCAGCCACGCCGCCTCGCTGTCGCACCCGCGCCAGCGCCTTCTCGAACCGCGCGCGGCCGAACGGCTTCACCAGGTAGTCGAGCGCACCGAGCTCGAACGCTGCGACGGCGTAACGATCGAACGCGGTCGTGAACACGATCTCGGGGCGATGGCTGCTCCGCCGCAGGACCTCGAACCCGTCGCAGCCCGGGATCCGGATGTCTAGGAACACCAGCTGCGGACGCTCGGCGTCGATCAGTCGGATCGCTTCCGGGCCATTGCCGGCTTCGCCGATGCACTCGAGCCACGGCACCTCGTCGACCAACGCCCGCAGCGCGCGACGCGCAACGGGTTCGTCCTCGACCAGCGCGGTGCGCCATTTCACGGCGCCACCAAGGCGATGGGGAAACGCAGCTGCACGCGATGTCGACCGGCGTTAGCCGTGACCGATACCTGCGCGGCGTCGCCGTGCAGCGCGCGCAGCCGATTGGTCACGAGCACGAGGCCGCGGCCGGGGCCGTCGTGGCGCCCGTTCGCCGGCACGGCGTCGGCATCGACACTGTTGTCCACGAGCAGGCACAGCTCGCCGTCTTCGACCGCGGCGCGGATCTCGACGTTGCCGCCGCGACAGCCGGGAGCGATGCCGTGCACGATCGCGTTCTCGACCAGCGGTTGCAGCACGAAGGCCGGGACCTCGGCTGCAAGCGCGGCCTCGGAGGCCTCGGCCTCGACGCGCAACCGATCGCCGAGCCGCAGCTGCTCGAGCGACAGATAAACGCGCACGAACTCCCACTCGTCGGCGAGCAGCACGCCCTCTTCTGTCGCGTCCTGTACGCGGAGCGAGTAGCGCAGCAGGTCCCCGAGGTGGACGAGAGCCTCCTCGGCGCCGCGCGGGTTGCCCGCGATCAAGGCATGCACCGAGTGCAGCGCATTGAACAGGAAGTGCGGGTTCAGCTGCGCGCGCAGAGCCTTCAGCTCGGAGCGTGAGCGCAGCAACTCGGCCTCGGCACGTCGTGCGGTCTCGCGCCGCAGGCCTTCGACGGCGACGAGCCCGAACGCGGCACCGGCGAGCGCCGCGAACGCCAGCAGGCTCAAGAACACCTGCCAGACCAGGATGCTGGCGTCGTAGCGGGACCAGTCGAGCGGCGAGCCCTCGGCCCGGGCCAGCGCGAGATTGGCGAGCACCTTGAGCGCGACTGTGACCACCGCGAAGGCGGCAGCGGCTGCGAGCAGGACGGCGATCTGGCGTGGCCCCGTGCGGCGGCGCCACAGTGGCACGCGCAGCCGGAGCGCCGCCGCCCCGAGGGCGGCATCGGGCAGCACGTTGGCGACGGCGCCGGCAGCGATCGCGAGTGCCGGCTGACCGCCGCGGAGCTGCAGGGCGAAGATGGTGACCGCGAACAGTGGCGCCCATGCCAGTGCGTAAAGCAGCCAGAAGGTCGAAGCGCGCCGTGCCGACATCGTCGCCCGATGATGGGCGGTGCCGGGTGGATCGACAACCTCGCCCTGATCGCCACGCGGCGCCCGTACCGTTCGGCGACGCATGGGTGCCGTTCGGCGAGCCGCGCGACGCCTCGGGCGATTCCATCTTCGACGGCTGCAGCAGCCTCGCATGCTCGACGCCTCGACAAACGAGGTGATGACCACATGATGCGTCTCTTGACCCTGCTCGGTTCCCTGCTGTTCCTCCCCGCTGGCGGTGCTCTCGCCCAGGCCGTCGCCGAACTCGTACGTCCTGGCCCGGCGCACTCGCTGCTGGCGCGGTTCGCCGGCAGTTGGAACGTGAGTCTCGAAGTCGCCGGCGCCGACGGCACCGTGCACGCCACGGCGGCCCAGGCGGAAGTGGCCGTCGCCTACGGCGGCTTCTGGCTCGTCGAAGACGTGTGCGGCACCTTCGCCGGTACCCCGTTCGCCGGCCATGGGCTGCTCGGGTTCGATCCGAAGCGTCAGGTCTGCGTCCGCACGTGGGTCGACAGCATGGCCCCATCACCGGTGCAGTCCGAAGGCAGCTTCGACACGGCGGGCAACGTGCTGACGATGCAGGGCACGGGGCCGGATCTGCACGGGTTGCCAGCGCGGGTGCACTCGGTGTTCACGTGGCGGGACCGCGACCACGGCGACTGCGTCGTGCGCTCGACCGCCGCGGACGCCACCGAGACACGCTTGCACCTCGTCTATTCGCGGCGTGAGCCCGGCACGGCGCGCGAACGCATGGCTGGCATCGTGGCGCGACTCGTCGAGGCGGACTATCGCGGCGATCTCGCTGCCCTGGCCGCTTGGCGGGATCGCATCCCTGACCCGTCGACGATGGGGGAGGATGTCGACGGCGTACGCTATTGGCGCGGCTTCGCGTCCTGGCGCCGTGCCATCAACCGGATGAACGCCGCGGACTACGACCGCGACCTCGCGCGCCAGGACCTTCGTGCCGCGTTGACGGACTTCGACGTCGTGACGGCGGGCCCGTTCTTCGCGAACTGCGCCAGCGCCGCTGCCAGTTGCGAGATGACGCTCATGTACCTCGACGGCCGGGAGCACGCCGAGTTCGCGACGCGGGCCAGGCGCGCCACTTCGCTGCTCGAACGGGCGGTGGCGGCGGCACCGGACGATCCGCGAGTGCTGTGGATCCAGGGTTGCCGGCAGATGTGGATCCCGGCATCGGCTGGTGGTGGACGCGAGCGGGCGCTGGCCACGTTCGACCGGGGGCTGGCGGCCGCGCGCGCCGCGGCGGGGCGGGTGACCGCGGCCGATGCCCGAGCGGTTGCAGCGAGCCTCATGCCGTGTTGGGGAGAGCCCGAACTGCTGGCTTCGACCGCGTTCGCGTGGTCGAACTTCGAGCCGCGCGACCTGCCCCGGGCGGAGCAGTTCGCGAGCCGCGCCTTGGCCATGCGGCCCGATTGGCTCTACGCCCAGGCGACGTTGTTGGCCGGCATCCTCGAAGCACACACAAGGAAGTGATCGCATGTCCGTACCACCACGACGCCCGGAGTGCGCTGGCAGCACGCGCCCCGATGGCGTCCAATCCTCGGGCCGCGGGGGCAGTTGCCCGGCCCTGCTCGCAAGCGGTGCGGCCCATGCATCGTTCCCGCACCCGGTCCGCCTTGTCCCTGTGCTGATGCTTGCGGCCGCCATGCTGGCGTCGTGCAGCGTCAGCGTGCACCGGAACTGGTGCTGGGCGTCGAAGTCCTGGACTAGCGACGAACCCTTGCACGAGCGCTGCGAGACGATCGTCGAGTGCGCAGCCGACGCGACGACCGTGAGCACCGAGCTGCAGGTCCACGGCGTATCGGGCGAACTCCTGGTGCGCCTCGTCGATCCCGGGGGCGTGGAGCGCCTTCGCCAAGTGGTGCGCACCGGAGCGAGCGAGGCAACGCACGTCTGGCCTGCGTGTGTCGGCACCTGGCGGTTGCTGCTCGAGCCGGCGGATTTCGTCGGCAGCTACTCCGTGACGATGTCGGCGAACGATGCCCCGATCGTGATCCAGGTCCGTCTTCTCGGAGGCTCGGGACAATGACCGTCCGCGCGCCACGGGCCGTGTGTGTCTGGTGGTTTCCGGTGAGCTACCTCGCGCACGCCATGGAGGAGTACTGCTGCGGGGACACGTTCCCGGTGTGGATCTCCCGTGTCGCCAGGGTCGACTTCACGGCCACCGCGTTCCTCTGGCTCAACGGGATCGCGCTTGTTTGCATGCTCGCGGCGGCCTGGCTCGCGAGCCACGAGCCGCGCCTGCGCCCGTTGGCGGCGACCCTGGCCACGATCTGTGCGATCAACGGCGGGGCGCACGCGATCGCCTCGATTGCGACTGCGAGCTACTCGCCCGGTCTCGTCACGGGGGTCTGCGTGTGGTTGCCGCTCGGGGGCACCGTGCTGCTGCAGTGCTCCCGTGAGTTGCCACGCCGTGCACTGGTCGCCGGCGTGCTTCTCGGCGTGTTGGCCCATGCGTTGGTCTCGGCAATCGTGCTCACGAGCGGAAAACCATGAGTCGAAGACAATGGCGTTGCTTCCCGCTGCTCCCGTTCCTGCTCGGTGCCGGCTGCTCCACCAGCAGCGAGTTCGGCCTCGTGCTGGATCCCGGCACGACGGCGGATCTGCAGGTGCTCGGCTACAACCCGTTCGTCCAGGTCGACAACGATGGCCCCGGGCATGTCCTGGTGACGTTCGCTCCGGGCATCGGCCTGCCGGACCAGGTGCTCGTGGTTCGCGGCAGCATCGCCCGCACCCTGCGTGGCGGCGGGCAACTGCAGTTCGCGGTCGTGGTCGGCGACCGGGCGAACCTGCGAGTCCGCGTGCAGGGTAGTTCGGGAGCCGACTTGCGCACGCGAGGTCGGCAACCGTGACCTTCGGGAGCAGGCGAATGCTCGAACAGCTGCTCGGGCTCGGTGTCGAAGGTGCTGTTGAAGTCGCCGAGCAGCATCACGTCGGTGTCCTCGGCGTCGTTGGCGGCGAGTTGGTCGAGCCAGCCGGCCAGGGCCTTGGCTTCGCCGCGGCGCTTCAGCTCGTCGCCCGCCTTTGTCCGGCCTTCAGGTGCGGTTACGAGGCGGAAGTCGCAGTTGCTGCGCTTGTGCTTCGACTCCGGATCTGCGACCGGCGACATGCTGGTAGAAATCAGAACGGTGGGCACCCATGTGGGACACCCTGCTGGAGGCGGCGTGAGTTGCCCGAATCGGAACCTGCACCCGTTCGTACGGCGCCGACTCTTGCAGCCCTAGCTGCGCGCTGCAGCGGCGAAGTCGGCAGGATCCGTGACCCCGACGGTGGCCATGGGCGTCCATGGCAACCAAACCTGCTCGACCGCACCACGGAGCATCGGCAGGTCTCCACCGTCCGTGTGTGCGGGCTGCGCGAGGCCGCGCGCGAAAACCGCCGGAAACCGATGCGCCACATGCATCGACATCACCCGGTCGATCGAGTTCCAGTCGTAGCGTATCGCCAGACGCCGCCGAATGGTCTCCTTCCACTGCATCCGGAAGAGCGGCGGGGTGAGCACCTGCCCGTTGCGAACCCGCGCCGCCGCACATGCTTCCTTCAGCACGGTGTCCCTGAACCACCAAGCTCCCAGCATCGAGGCGAGGCTCGCACCGGCGCCGGCGACCCTATGCAGCCGCTCGCCATCGATGACTCCGGCGCTACAAGTCATGGGACCCGTCAGGTCCACGGCCGCGGATCGCTGCAGCAGGTTGACGATCTGGCGCGCGGTGCGAGAGCATTCGGTCGCGAACGTCGAGCTCTCCGGACTACCCGAGTCCGGCAACGAAAACGGCTCGCACAGACCTGCACGCTCGAGAAACTGCCGGTACGTCCCGAGTCCCGGTCGCACGGCGAACCCGGATCGGTCGCCCAACAAGCCGCGATAGATCTCCTTCTGCAGGAGCGCCTGGATCTCATGTTCGATGCTCATTCGACTTCCTCTCGCTCCCAGACCTAGAGACTCCGCAACACCCGCACCGCATCAGCCTCACCGCTGCTCGTCCACCCCGTCTCCATGGCGCGGATCAGCAGCTTCAGCAGGTCCTGGTCGGTCTTCAGTGCGCTCTTGATCGCCGCCCCGTCGATCGCTGCGAACGTCGCGGCGGCCGTGGCTGCCGGCGCCGGGTTCTGGCCTGTGGGGTGCTGACCGGTCGGGTTCTGGGCGGTGAGGCCGATCAGGACCGACAGACCGGGCAGGAGCGCGGCGACGCGGCGGAGCAGCGACATGCCGACAGTCTATGAGGAAATCGCTGCCGGTGGCCGCCGCCCCCAGGTGCTGGATTCGCCGACGAGCGCCGCGCCGAGAGGCGCGGGCGAGTTCTCCGAGTCCGCACAGCCCGTCGCGACGAGCGCCGCAGGCGCGAGGAATGGTGGGCCGTGCAAGATTCGAACTTGCGACTTCGACCTTGTGACGATCGCACTCTACCAACTGAGTTAACGGCCCGCACCGACCCGGCAGCCGAGCGCGAACGCCGGCCCCGTCCCGGTTCCCCGCGGGCGCCCGCGCGAACGCGACGCCCGGGCTCGAACCAGGGCCGGACACGCTAGCGACCGCTCGCGCCCCGCGCAAGTCCGGGCTTGTCCTGATCTTCGCACGGCGGTGGGAGGCCGCGCAGGCTGGTTGGCGGGCGCTTGGGCAGGTAAGACAGGCGGGTGGAACGTAGACCCTTCGGGCGCTTCGCAGCGCTGCTCGCCTTCGCGGCCCTGCCGCACCTCCGCACCGACCTGCTCGCCCAGGAGCTGCTGCCCGGCGAACGCGCGGCCCTGGCCGCGCGCAGCGAAGGGGCCGAGGACCGGGTCGCCAAGAACCTGCTGTTCGCGGCGCAACAACTCGCGGCCGCCGGCGGTGGCGACGCGGTCGCGGCGGCGCGGGTCGAGGCGCTGGCGAGCGAGGCGGCGCGCTGTGCGCCGGCGACCGTGCTTCCCGAGGTGTTGTCGTTGCTCGACGAGCTGCGCGGCTCGCCGCTGGCCAAGGCCAACGCGCTGCTCGCCGACCGGCTCGGGATCGCCGCGCTGTCGGCCGCGGCGACGCACCCGGCGGGGCGCGCGGGCGAACGCGCGGCGGCACTGGGCTTCGTGCGGTCGTGGTGGCTCGCCGGGCCCTTCGCCAACGAGCGCGGCAACGGCTTCGGCACGGCGCTGCCGCCGGAGGAACGGCTCGACCTCGACGCCGAGCTGACCGGCAAGCACGGCGCGCTGCACTGGCGCGCGCTGCCGGCGCTGCCGTCGCGGCCGGAGCTGCCGCTGGAACGGCTCGTGCACCCGCACGAGCAGACGCTGGTCTACGCGGCGACGGCCGCGATCGCCGGTTCGGCGACCGACGCGGTGCTCGAGTTCGGCTCGACCGGGGCGGTGCGGGTGCTGGTCAACGGCGCCGAGGTGTTCGCGCGCGAGGTCGAGCGCGGCTTCGCGTTCGACCAGGACGCGGTGACGGTGCACCTGCGGGCGGGCGCGAACCTGCTGCTGTTCAAGGTCTGCCATCAGGAAGGCGACGAGTTCCGCTTCGCCGCGCGGCTGCGCGCGGTCGACGGGGCGCCGATCGCGGCGGTGCGGACATCCGGCGAACGCGCCGACCTCGACGCGGCGATCGCCGCGGTCGCGGCGCACAAGGCCGAGGTCGAACAGGCCGGCGCGGCGCCGCGGCTCGGCGGGCGCTCGACCTGGGCGATCGGCAGCGCCCACGAAGCCGACGCGCTGCGGCTGGCGTGGCTGTGGCGCGCGCGCGCGGCCGACGGCGACCGCGACCGGCGCGATCGCGCCGCGGCCGAGGCGGCGGCCAAGGACCTGCCGGATCTGCCGGAGGCGCAGCTGGTGCTCGCGGCGAGCCGGGAACGGCACGGGCGCGCCGCCGCCGACCAGGACGACAACGACCGCCGGCGCGCGCTCGAACGGGCGCTGACGCTCGACGCGCAGCACGTCGCCGCGCTGGTCGCCGACGGGCGGCTGTTGCTGGACCGCAGCAAGCTGGTGCGGCCGGCGCTGGCGCTCGCCGACCGCGCGCTGGCGCGCTGCGCGGGGCACGGCGACGCCACGCTGCTGCGCGCCGCCGCGCTGCGCGCGCTCGACCTCGACGAGCTCGCCAACGGCGAAGTGGTCGCCGCCGCCGCGGCGCCGACGGCGTCGCCGGGCCTGCTGGTGCGGGCGGCCGAAGCGCTGGTCGGGCGGCAGCCGCGGCCGGCGCTGGCGCTGCAGGAACGCGCGCTCGGGCTGTCGAGCGCCGAATCGACGCTGACCGCCGTCGCGTCCCTGCGGGCGCGCATCGGCGACCGCGCCGGCGCGGTCGCGCTGCTCGAGCAGACCGTGGTCGCCGATCCGTTCGCGGTCGACGCGCGGCGTTCGCTGGTGCGGCTGCTGCTGGCGCGCGACGAGGCCCGCGCCGCGGTGACGCTGCTCGACGGCTGGCTGCAGATCGCGCCCGACGACGCCGACGTGCTCAGTGAGAGCGCGAGCTGCTGGCGACGGCTGCGCGGCGCCGACGACCAGTCGGGCGCGAACCAGATCGCGCAGCTGCGCGAGGCGCTGGTCGTCGAGCCGACGCGGCGCGACGACGAACGCTACGTCGAGTTCCTCGCCACCGGCACGTCGGGCGAGCCCGGCGCGTGGTACACGCCGTTCGCGGTCGACGCGGCGGCCCTGGTCAAGGCCGATCCCGGCGCGCCCGCGGACGCGATCGCGGCCAAGGATCCGACGCGCTGGCTGCTGCGGCAGCGCATCGTCCGGGCGTTCGCCAACGGCACGACCAGCCTCTACCAGCACGACATCGTGCGCATCCTCAGCGAGGACGGCGCGCGGTCCCTGGCGAGCTACCGCGTCAGCTACTACCGCGGCGAGCAACGCGGCCGGCTGCTGGCGTGCATGCTGTTCCGCGCCGACGGCACGGTCGAGCGTCCGGCGCTGCGCGGCGACTCGGTGCGGTTGCCGGACCTGCGCATCGGCGACGTGCTGTCGGTCGAAGGGCGCACCGACGACCTCGCGCCGACGTTCTTCGGCGACTACTTCGGCTACACCGACGAATTCACCGCCGACGACGGCTCGCCGGTGCAGCAGAGCGAGATCGTCGTGCTCGCCGATCCCGGCCGCGACTACCGCTGGCAGAACGTCAACGGCGCCCCCGAACCCGAGCGCGCGACGCTCGCCGACGGCACGCTGCAGTTCCGCTGGCGGATGCAGGACCTGCCGCGCGACGTGCCCGAGGTGCGGCGGCCCGACCGCGCCGAGCGCGACCCGCTGGTGCGCATGACGACCTACCGCGACTGGCCGCAGTTCGCCGCGTGGTGGTGGAACCTGATCAAGAACCAGCTCGAGGTCACGCCGGCGATGCGCAAGAAGGTCGAGGAGCTGTGCGCCGGCAAGGCGGACCTCGCCGCGAAGATCGCCGCGATCTACCACTTCGTCACGACCGACGTGCGCTACGAGGCGTGGGAGTTCGGCGTCCACGGCTACAAGCCGTACAGCACGCCGATCATCTTCGAGCGCCGTCACGGCGACTGCAAGGACAAGGCCTTGCTGCTGTGCGCGCTGCTCGGCGAGATCGGCGTCGTGGCCCACCCGGTGCTGATCCACGCCGAGTCGCTGCGCAGCGCCGACGATCTCGAGCTGGCGATGGTGCAGCACTTCAACCACTGCATCGCGTGGCTGCCGGCGCAGCAGGGCATGCCGGGGCGCTTCCTCGACGGCACGGCGGTCTGGCATCCGACCGACACGCTGCCCGACATGGACCAGGGGGCCCGCGTGCTGGTCGTCGATCGCGGCAAGGCGGAGCTGCGCGACGTCGACTGGACGACGCCGGATCGCAACCGCGATCAGACCGCGCTCGAGGTCCGGCTCGCCGACGACGGGCAGGCGGAGCTGCGCTACACGATCCAGCCGTTCGCCAACCAGGCGGTCGGTCTGCGCGAGATGCTGGCGACCGAGCCGGCGCGCCGCAGCGAGGTCGTCGAACGCTGGTTGACGCGGCAGTTCGGCAAGCTGACCGTGACCGGCGTCGAGGCCAGCACGCCCGACGATCCGGAGCTGCCGGTGCAGCTGTCGGTGCTGGCGAAGATGCCGGAGCTGGGGCGCCGCGC
>CAYMRG010000021.1:0-5837 GCA_964392555.1 uncultured candidatus Brocadiaceae bacterium | reverse complement strand
ACGGCACCTGGGCGCTGCCGAGCACGTGGGACACCGAGAACCTGCAGGCGATGGCCAGCGACAGCGAGCGGCGCACGCCGGTGCTGCTGGGCGTGCCGCGCGGCGGTCGCGAGGTCGTGCGCTTCAAGGTGCCGCCCGGCTGGCGCGCCGCGGACCTGCCGCAGAACGTGTCGCAGCAGGCGCCGTTCGGCCGGTTCGCGATGCAGTGGCGCCGCGACGGCAGCGACGTCGTCGTCGAGCGCGAGCTGGCGTTCACCGCGCCGCGGGTCGCGGTCGCCGACTACGCGGCGTTGCGTTCGTTCGTCACGGCGGTCAAGGCCGCCGATTCGCAGCTCGTGCTGCTGCAGAAGGAGGGTGGGCGATGAGTGGCCGCGAGATCCTGTCCGTCGTGCCGACGAAGTCGGCGGCTCTGACCCTGCTGCTCGCGCTCGCGCCGTTCGCGCCGCTGGTCGCGCAGACGGCGCCGGGCGACGGCGCCGTGGCGACGGCGTCCAACGACACGCGCGAACTGGCGCAGGCGCTGGTCGCGTCGTGGTCGGCCGCCGCGGACGACCCCGATGCGTCGCTGCGCGCGCTGGTCGCCGCGGCGCTGGCGCACCCGCGTTCGCCGGTGGCCTGGCTGTGCGTCGAGGAGGCGACGCAGCGCGTCGGCACGCTGCTCGACCCCACGGCGTTCCTCGCCGTGGTGCCGAACGGTGACGACCGCGCGCTGCACGGCCTGCTGGCGCAGAAGTGCAACGAGCTGCGCTGGTACGTCAAGGGCGCCGTCGAGGGCGACGGCGCCGCCGGCCCATCGCCCGAATGGGGCTACTGCCGCGAGGCCCGCACGGTCGGCCCGCTCGGCGATGGCGGCGACCGGTTCGTCGGCGTCGTCATGACGCCGGAGCTGGCGTTCCCGCCGCTCGGCAGCGAGCTGCCGGGGCGCGGCCGCGCCGTGAAGGTCGTCGTGACGCGGTCGGCCTGGGCGAGCGCCTTCTTCGACCCGGCGCGCGAGCTGCCGGGCAAGGGCTGCTTCTACTCGCTGCTGCGCTGCGAGGCCGGCGAGCCGGTCGAGACGTTCCTCGAGTTCTACCACGAGGCCGATGCGCAGGTGTTCGTCGACGGTCGCGAAGTCCATCGCCAGGAGCGTTGGCGTGCGACCGGCCTGCGGCGCAGCTACATCGGCCTGGCGTTGCCGAAGGGCGTGCACGAGGTGGTCGTCAAGACGTGCACCAACGAGCGGACGCGGTTCGCCGCGCGCTTCGTCGATGCCGATGGCTGGCCGAACGCGAAGGTCCACTGGCTGGCCGGTTCGGACGACGCGCCGGTCGCGGCCGAACGCGCGACCGCGACGCCGGCGGTGTTCGTCGCCGGCGCCGACGTGCTGGCGCGCGCCGCCGAACGCAGCGACGACGGGGTCTTGGCGGTGGCGGCGTTGCTCGCCGCGGTGCGCGACGGCCATGCCGACCGCGGCGTCGACCTCGCGACCCGGCTCCGCAAGACGCCGCCCGCGGATCCGGTCGCGGCGCTGACGCTCGCGGCGCTGCTGCGCTACGTCGACCTGCCCGAGGAGGTCGGCAAGGCGGAGGCGCGCGTGCTGATCGAGCGCGCCGTGGCCGCGCTGCCACCGAACCACTACGCCGCGGTGTCGGCGCGCGTGCGGCTGCTCGACGAGCAGGACCAGCGCGAGCAGGCGCTGCGGGTGCTCGAGTCGCTGCCGCCGGGGCCCGGCATGTTCGACCAGCGGGTCAGGCTGGTGCGGGCCCTGCGCTTCCAGGCCGAAGTCGTGCCGCTGCTGCGCGAATGGGCGGCAGCCGTGCCGCGCGATCCGCGGCCGTTGTGGCAACTGGCGACGGCGCTGGGCGACTCGCGCGATGGGCAGGAGCTGCTGCGGTTGCGCAAGGCGGCCCTGGCGTTGCACGGGGCGGCCGGCGGCGACTACGGCTACGTCGCGCGGAGTGCGCTGGACCAGGGTGACTACGCCACCGCCGAGGCGATGCTCGAACGCACGCAGCCGGCGGCGAGCTACTCGGCGGCCAAGGCGCGGCAGTTCTGGCTCTACGACCTGGCGGTGGCCCGCGGCGACGACGCGGCGGCCGCGGCGGCGCTGCGCGCGGTCGAGTCCGCGCCCGACGTGGATACCGGCGACCTGCGGCAGGCGGCGGGCTTCTGGCAGATGCGCGGCGATCGCGACGCGGTCGAACGCTGCCTGCAGCACTCGCTGCAGCTCGACGCCGACCAGCCGGTGCTGCGCGAATGGCTCGCGCAGCTGCGTCGCGAGCCGGGCGACGAGGCGACGTTCGCGCCGTTCCGTCGCGACGGCGCGGCGGCGGCGGCGGCGTTCGTCGCCGGCGATCGCGAGCAGACCGCCTCGGCGACGCTGGTCGTCGACCAGCGCATCGTCGTCTACGCGGCCGACGGCAGCTCGACCGCCGAGGTGCACGAGCTGCGGCGCATCAACGACCAGTCGGGTGTCGAGTCGTTCGGCCAGTCGGTGGGCCTCGGCCACGCCGAGGACCTGCTGCTGGTGCGCACGATCGCGGCCGATGGCACGATCTGGGTGCCGTCGCGGATCGACGACGACTACTCGCTGCAGCGCCTCGCGCCCGGCGCGTTCGTCGAGTGGCGGTTCCGCGAGCGCAGCGCCGCGCCCGGCGCCGAGCCGCTGTCGACCGGGCTGTGGCACTTCGGCGGCGGCCACGAACCGTGTGCGCTGTCCGAATTGGTGTTGATCACGCCGGCGCAGGGCCGCGGCGAGTTGCGCACGCGCAACCTCGGCGCCCCGGTGCGCGACGAGGCGTTGCCGGACGGCCGGCGGGTGCGCGTGTTCCGGCTCGAGAACATCGAGGCGCTGCCCGAGGCGCCGTTCCTGCCGTCGATCGCCGAGATGCTGCCGTGCCTGCAGTTCGGCGAGGACGCGACGCCGTTCGCCGAACTGCGCGACCACGCGTTCCAGTTCGGGGCGCGCTCGCGGGTCACCGCGCCGATCCGCGAGCTGGCGACGGAGCTGTTCGCCGATTGTGCCGACGACCGCGCCAAGGTGCAGAAGGCCTATGACTGGTGCCAGGTGAACGTCGAGGACGGCTCGGCCGACGCGCTCGACACCCTGCTGCGCAAGAAGGGCAGCCGCGTGCTGCTGACCGCGGCGCTGCTGCGCGCCGGCGGCGTCACCGTGCAGGCGTTCGGCTGCCCCGAACAGCGCGCGGACTTCCGTGACGGCCGCGAGGAGTTGTTCGCCACGACCGACCAGATCGCGCTGCCGGGCGCGGCGGTGCTGCTGGCCGACGGCGGCTGGATCCCGCTGTTCAGCGACATGCCGCGGTATTGGCCGCTCGACAAGACTTCGGCGCTGCGCGCCGGCTGCACCGCGTGGCTGGTCGGCGACGACGGCATCGCGCCGCGCACACTGGCGACGACCGACGGCGCGATCCAGTCGCTGCGCGTCACGGGGCGCGCGGTCATCGATGGCCGCGACGTGGTCGTGCGCGCGACCGGCGAACTCGGCGACCTGCCGGGCTATTCGCTGGCGCAGCGGCTGCGCGAGCAGAAGCAGAACGTGCAGAAGATGGCGGCGCGGCAGATCGCGTCGCAGCTGTTCCCCGGCTGGCGCGTCGAACAGGCGAAGCTCGTCAGCGGCCCTGAATCGCCGCTGCAGATCGAGGTCGAGGTGCGCAAGGCGGCCGTGCAGCAGAACGGCGACACGTTCGTCGCGCAGCTGCCGATGCCGCCGAGCAAGCTCGTCAGCCGTTACGGCGATCGCGGCGAGCGCACGCGGCCGTTCCGCTTCACGGTCGACGAGAGCTCGACCTGGCAGATCGCGTTCGATCCGGGCGAGGAGCTGCGCGTCGCGCGCATCCCGGAGGCAGTCGACCTGCAGGCCGAGGCGCTGCACTTCTCGCAGACGTGTGCACGCTCGGCCGACGGGCTGGTGTTCACGCGCCGTGTGCGCGTGCGGCCGCAGACGATCGAGGTGGCCGACTTCGCCGCCTGGCTGGCCGGTCTCGCCGCCGCCGACCGCGCCGAGCAGGCGACGATCGATCTGGCGAAGCGCTGACCGGGGCGCCGAGGATGCCATCCGATCCGCGCGATCCGCTGACGGAGAACATCCTCGGCGCGGCGATCGCCGTTCACCGCGAACTCGGGCCCGGCCTGCTGGAAAGCGCCTACGAGGCCTGCCTCGCCTACGAGCTCGGCCTCCGCCACCTCCGCTTCGAGCGTCAAGTCGCCATCCCGATCGTATATCGCGGCACGCACATCGACTGCGGCTACCGGGCCGACCTCGTCGTCGAGGACGAGATCCTCGTCGAGATCAAAGCCGTCGAGCGACTGCTGCCAATCCACGGCATCCAACTGCTCTCCTACCTCAGGCTCTCAAGCCGTCGCGTCGGCCTCCTGATCAACTTCCACGCCCTCCTACTAAAGGACGGCATACGCCGCATCAGCAACTGACGCACGCGCCCTCTTCTGTTCTGGCTCTCTTCTGTTCTGGCTCTCTTCTGTTCTGCTTCTTCTCTGTGGTCTCTGTGTTCTCTGTGTTTAATTCTTCTGTTTCTGTTTCTGTTTCTGTTTCTGTTTCTTTCTCTGTTTTTTCTCTTCTCTCAGAAACCAGAAAAGAAATTAAACACAGAGAACACAGAGACCACAGAGAAGAAGCAGAAGGAAGAAGCAGAAGAGAGCAAACAGAAGAGGGCAAGCAGAAGAGAGCAAGCGGAAGAGAAGGGAGGGAAGGGGAGGCGAGCGGTGGGAGCGAGAGGATTTCGCTCAGCTGGCCGTGCCCGGCAGGGCGCCGTAGTGCGCCGTCTGCAGCGTCAGCGTGGTCGCTTCGGTGCCGGCCTTGCCGCAGGCGTGGACCATCGCGCGGGCGATCTCGGCGCTGCGGCCGGCGACCATCGTGAAGGCGATGATGCCCGGGCCGTGGCCGCAGATCGTGGCGCCGGCGGCGCCGGCCTCGACGGCGGCGGCGAGCGCTTCGTGCATGCCGGGGACGAGGCGCTTGCGGTAGGGGAGCGTCAGCTCGTCGACGATGCTCTGGCGCAGCAGTTCTTCGTCGCCGTGCTGCAGCGCGTGCAGCACGCCGAGCGCGCGGCCGGTGCTTCGGGTCGCGGTCGCGTGCGGGACGGTCGGCGGCAGCACGCGCTTGGTGTCGGCAGTGCCCATCTGCACGTCGGGCAGCGCGATCACGTAGTGCCAGCCGGCGTGGATCGGCTGCGGCAGCGGCAGCAGGCGCAGGGTGGGTTCCTGCGGCATCGACAGTTGCACGGTCGCGGTCAGGCCGCCGAGCAGCGCGGCGGCGCCGTGCGCGGGGTCGCCGCCGAGCGGCACCAGCGCGTCGAGCACCTGGCTCGGCGTGAGCTTCTTCTTGCTGAGGCGGACGGCGGCGCTGAGGCCGGCGGCGAACCCCGCCGAGATCGTGCCCATGCCGGTGCCGCGCGGGATCGTGCCCTCGACGACGATGGTGACCCCCTTCGCCAGCGACACGTCGAACAGCTCGGCGCCGCGGCGCAGGCCACGCAGCACCGGATCGTGGCGCCCATCGTCGTGGTTGGCGCTCGGGTCGTCGCGCCGCTCGATGACGATCATCGCGTCGCTGCGCGGCTCGACCGTGATGCCGAGCGGCAGGTCGAGCGCGACCGCGAGCACGCCGTAGCCGGGGCCGAGGTTGGCGGCGCTGGCGGGGACGTGGAAGGTGATCGGCGTCGGCTTGGCCACGCTGTCCTATCGGCCGGGGCGGGGGTCAATCCCCGCCGAACTTGATGCCCTGCGCCAACGGCAGCGCCGTGCCCCAGTTGACGGTGCTGGTCTGGCGCCGCATGTAGGCCTTCCAGCTGTCCGAACCGGACTCGCGGCCGCCGCCGGTC
>CAYMRG010000020.1:0-20611 GCA_964392555.1 uncultured candidatus Brocadiaceae bacterium | reverse complement strand
CAGCGGCGCGCCGACGGCGCGCGGCAAGGTCCTGAGCTGGCGTGCCCGCCGCGCTACGCGCGGCGGGCACTCCAGCTCAGAACGTCGTGCTGATGCCGAACGCCAGCACCAGCGCGGTGGTGTCTCCGGGGTTGAGCTGCTCGTTGTTGTCGCCGAGGAACAGCAGGTGGAGGCCGACGTGGGCGTCCCAAGGACCCATGCGCGCCGGCAGGAAGTTCATCGGCGCGGACACGTCGGCGGCGATGTCGAGGAAGCCGAAGAAGTTGTCGTTGCCGCCGACGCCGATGTGCTCGTAGTAGTTGTGGAGGCTCGTGCCGAGCGTGACCGGCGTCGCGAGCTTCAGCGGCGCGTCGCCCAGGTTGCCGATCGCGAACGTCGGCTCGATGCTGGCCTGGAAGTAGGTGCCGCGGTGGTCGCCGGCATCGGCCTGGCCACTGGTCTCGAACGCGATCAGGAAGCTCGGCTGCAGGCCGCTGTCGAGGCCCTCGATCAGCACGCCGCGGTCGTCGTAGCCGAGGCTGAACGCGAGCTCCTGGACGGTGTTGAACAGGCCGTTCGGGCTGTGGTAGGCGGTGAAGGTCGAGCCGAGCGTGAAGCGCTCTTCGAGGTGTGCCGACAGGTCGATGTAGAAGTCGCTCTCGTACCACGGGCCGCCAGCGCCGCCCGACGGACCGTCGTGCAGGCTGTTCCACAGGCCGAAACTCAGGTCGAGCGAGCGCAGCGGGCTCTCGCTGTCCTCCCAGAGGCTGTAGCCGAGCTGCAGCCACGGCTGGGCGATGATGCCCTGGTTCTCCTGCAGGATGCCGCGGAAGAAGTAGGCGGTCGTGATGTCGAGGCCCATCGCGCCCGAGACCACCTTCTCGGCGGCCGCCGGCGTCTGGGCGCCGTAGTCCTGGGCGAGGAGGGTCGTCGACAGCAGCAGGCTCGAGACGAGGAAGGTGCGCATGGTCGGAGTGGGGTCGTTTGAGGTTCGATGCGCCCGCAAAGCGGGCGTGGGCGCGAACCCTACCGAGGCGGCGACCACGGATCCAGGGCTCCGGTGCCATCGGGCTTTGGCGTCGCGCTGCCGGCGGCGCGGTCGCCCGCCGAGCCAAGGCCGTCTTTACAGGCAGGCTGCGAAGGCTACGGTGCGCGCTCCAACCATGACCACCGCCAAGATCTGCTCGTTCCTGTTCGCATTGGCCGCGTTCGGCGCGGTGGCTTCGGCCCAGGAGTCCGCCGTCTACGCGCCGCGCACCGAGGCCCGCATCGTGCGGATCCAGCCCGCCATGCGCCACGTCGGCGCGCGCCTCGTCGTGACCCGCACCTTCACGTCGTCGGCGCAGGAGGCCAGCATGCGCACGCAGCTGCGCCAGCGCCTGCAGCGCCTGCCGAGCGTGCACTTCCGGCATGTGTGAGCCGGGACGCACGTGTGGGTCGGGACGCCGCGACGCGGGTGCCACCGCGTGAGCGACGCATCCAGCCCCGCCGCGCTCTCGCGGGCAGGGGCCGGGACCTCGGCTCGCCGCGCCGTGTGCGGCGAGGCACGGTCACTCAAAACGTCGTGCTGAGGCCCAGCGACAGCACGAGCGCCGTGCCGTCGTCGTGGTTGACGAGCTTGTTGTTGTCGCCCAGCACGATCGCGTGCAGGCCGAGCGAAGCGTCCCACGGGCCGAGCCGCGCCGGCATGAAGTGCAGCGGCGCCGACACGGCCGCGCCGATGTCGAAGTAGCCGAGGAAGTCGTCGTCGCCGGTGCCGTACTCGTAGTAGTCGCCGAGGCTGAGGCCGACCTTGACCGGCACGGTCAGCGTCAGGTCCGCGTCGCCGAGCTTGCCGATGGCGAAGCTGGGCTCGATGCCGATCTCGGCATACGTGCCGCGCTTCGCGCCGGCGTCGGCCTGGCCGTTGAGTTCGAACGCGACCGTCAGCGACGGGTTGAGCTGCAGCGACTCACCGAACCAGCCGCTGTCGTCGACACTGGCCGAGAACGCGATCTCCTGGACGGTGCCGAACGTGGCGTTCGGGCTGTAGTAGCTCGTGTAGGTCGCACCGACCGACAGGCGGTCGCCGATGCCGGCCGACAGGCCGACGTAGAAGTCGCTCTCGTACCACGGGCCGCCGGCGCCGCCGGTCGGGCCGTCGTGCAGGCTGTTCCACAGGCCGAACGTCAGGTCGAGGTTCTTCAGACCCTCGTTGGCGGTGTAGAGGTTGTAGCCGAGCTCGACCCACGGCTGGCCGATGACGCCCTGGTTCTCCTGCAGGATGCCGCGGAAGAAGTAGGCGGTCGTGAAGTCGATCCCGAGCGAGCCGCTGACGACCGGTGCCGGTGCGTCGCCGCCGCCGGAGACCGTCTCCTGGGCCGTGAGGGAGGTGAGGCCGAGCAGGATGCTGCCGGCGGTGAGGATGGTCTTGGTCATGGGGTTCGGAATGGGGTGATGTCTGGGGGGACGGGTACGCTCAGCTGGTGGCGATGCGGAACGCGCTGACCGCGCCGACCAGTCGGCTGGCGTTGGCGCCCAGCTCCTGGCTGAGCTTCAGCGTCTCCTGCGCGGACTCCTGCGTGCTGCGCGCGATCTCGGTGACCGCGACCATGCTCTGCAGCGTCTGCTCGGCGACCGGCACCTGATCCTTCGCGGTGCGGTTCATGTCGGCGATCAGCTCCGAGGTCTGCGTCGATTCGTGCTGGATCTTCTGCAGAACCTCACCGGACATCGCGACCGACTCGGCGTGGTGCTCGACCGCGCGCGTCTGCTCCTCGATCGCCGCGACCGATTCGCTGGTCTCGGCCTGGATGCTGGTGATCAGGTTGCGGATGTCCTGCGTGGCCATCGACGTGCGTTCAGCCAGCTTGCGGACTTCCTCGGCGACGACGCTGAAGCCGCGGCCGTGTTCACCGGCGCGCGCCGCTTCGATCGCGGCGTTGAGCGCGAGCATGTTCGTCTGCTCGGAGATCTTCGCGATCGTGCCGACGATGCCGGTGATCTCCATGCTGCGGTCGCCGAGGTTCTTGATCTTCTTGGCACCCGCCTGCACGTTCGAGCGCAGCGTGTCCATCTCCTCGGCGATGCGCTGCACCATCTCGGCGCCGTTGAACGCCGATTCCTGCGTGCGGGACGCGGCGGTCACCGCCGTCGCCGCGTTGTCGCTGACGTGGGTGATGTTGCCGCGGATCTGCATGACCGAGTGCGTCGCGCCGTCGAGCTGCTGCACCTGGCTGGTCGCACCGCTGGCCATGCTCTCGGCCGCCTGGCTGATGCGCTGGCCGGCCGCGGTCGTCTCTTCGATCGACTTGAGCAGCGTGCCGAGCACCTGGTTCCAGTTGTCCATCATCTGGTTGAGCGCGTCCGCGACGTTGCCGAGCGCACCCTCGGTGACCTTGGCGCGCTGCGTCAGGTCGCCGTCCGCGCAGTCGGCCACGAACGTCAGCAGGTCCATGATGTTGGCGTTCAGCGCCTGGACGTCCGCTTCGGCCTTGCCGCGCAGGTCTTCGGCTTCGCTGATCTTGCTGGTCAGCTCGCTCGCGACCTGGAAGTAGAACGACAGCATGATGTAGGCGATCAGCAGCAGCGCGGCGAAGCCGGCGGCGAGACCGCCGAGGCGCGCGGCCTCGTAGCTGCGGACGCGCTTCATGATCAGTGCGTCGAGCTGCGGCGCGACCGCGGCGTGCAGCTGCTGGTTGCTCTGCAGCACCGTGGTGCCCGCCTGCAAGATCCCGGTGACCTGCACGGTGGTCCCGTCGCCCTCGAGGAAGTCGGTGCGCATCGAGGCGAGGAACTGGTCGACCACGTTCATCGTGTCCTGCACCTTGCTCTGCAGCTCCGGCCGCAACGTCGTGCTTGACGTGTTGGCGAAGGATGTCTCGAAGTTCGTCCGCAGCGCCGCCGCCAGGTCCGATGCGAGAGCGATGGTGCCGGCCATCGCCACCTTGTCGGCGGTGGTGGGCTGGCGGGACTTGGCCAGCTCGAGCGCCTGTTCACCGATGTTGGCTGCCGTCAAGGTCAAGGCGCCGAGGCGGTTGCAGTACGAGTCCATCAACCAGTAGCTGTCGAGGTCGGGGTCCAGGGCCAGGTTCGAGTAGTTGCCGGCGTAGTTGGCGATGTAGTCGGTCAGCATCGCCTGCAGATCCCGGTGCTTCGCGTCGAGATCCTTCACGTTGTTCGAGGTGTTCTGGGCGAGCTCCTGCCAGGCGCGGGCGATCTCCTGAGCGCGTGTGCCGACCTTGTTCTGGCCGTCGCTGGTGGCGAGCGATCGTGCGTTCTTCTGCGCGGCGGACTGTAGCGAGGTTGCCAGCTGGTCGATCTCGCTGCGCTTGGCGGCGACGTCGGCTGCCGCGCTGTCGACCCCGAGCAGCTGCGCGACCACGGAGAGTCGACGCAAGCCGACTTCGGTCAGCATCTGTCGCGCCGGTTCGATCGCCTCGATGCCGTACGACTCCTTCTGGTTGAAGTCGAGGCTGGTGTTGGCAGCGCTTACCTGCAGGTAGAGCAGGAAGGTCAGCGGGATCATGAGAACCGCACCGACCAGGGTGAACAGGCGGCCGTAGCTCATACGGCGCATCAAGGCGAGGACTGGACTGCAGAGGGACTTGAAGTTCATGTGTTCGCCGACGGGCTCGAGGGCGAAGCGCAGCGCGCGCTCCGCGCCGCCTGCCAGACGCTGGGCATCGAGGTCGCGCCGGCCGAGGAGCGGTCGGGCGAGCTGCTGCTGGCCGGCCTGCAGGTCGGCGAACGCCAGGTGCCCGTCGAGGTCGCCGAACGGCTCGCCGGCAGCGGCGGCGGGGCGCAGGTCGTGCTGCTGGCCGGCGAACCGCTGGTCCGCGGCCACGTCGTGCTCGGCAACGGCCGCATCCACCTGCTGGCACCGCCGCACGACAGCGACAAGCTGGCGGCGCGGCTGCGCAACGTCGTCGAGGGGCGCGCGCCCGCCGGCGGCGACGCGGTGCCGTACCGCAGCGAGCTGTTCCGGATGGTCGAGCGCTGGTCCAGCGACTACTGGGCCAGCATCCTCGGCGCGTCCCCGCAGACGCCGGCCGACGAGATCGGCAAGCTGCAGCTCGTCGAGAAGCGCAGCGACGGCTGCTTCCTGGTCTTCCCGACCGAGTCGACGCGCCGCCGGCCCGACGACCTGGTCGCCCTGCTCGAGCGCCTGATGCTCGGCGACGACCGTTCCCTCTGGCAGTGGCTCAGCGACCTCAGCGGCCGCGGCGCGGTGCTCGCGTACGACGTCGAGGCGCGGGACCTGATCGTCGACCTGCCGGCCGGCGACGAATGCGTCGCGTTCCTGCTGTCGTCGCAGCGCCTGCCGCACGTCAGCCCGCTGCCGACCGGCAAGTCGTTCTGCATGGCGGCGGCGCCCGGCGACCTGCTGCTGGCGGCGATCGGCGAGGAAGCGGTCAAGCTGCTCGACGCCGAGACCGTGCGCAGCATCGTCAAGGTCGGCGCCGCGGTCGGCGCGAGCGAACTGAAGCAGCGCTTCCGCGCGATGGCGACCAGCAACGCGATCCTGCTGCTGGAGGCCCGGGCATGAACGGTCTCAAGCGCATGCTGGTCTGCGACGACAGCCTGACGATCCGCCGGCTGGTCGCGATGGTCGTGCAGAACCTCGGCATCGAGCTCGACCTCGCGGTCAACGCCGCCGAGGGTGTCGCCAAGGCGCAGGCCGGCAAGCCGGAGCTGATCCTGCTCGACTTCGTGCTGCCGGACGGCCGCGGCGTCGACGTGCTGGATCGCCTCCAGCAGAACGCCGAGACGGCGAGCATCCCGGTCGTGATCATGTCGGCGAAGGGCGACACGCTGGTCGACCAGCTCGGCCACCGCCCGTCGGTCGTGGGCTTCCTGAACAAGCCGTTCAAGCCGCAGGACCTCGAGGCGCTGCTGGTCGCGCACAGCGGACGCCGTGTCCCCGAGGTCGGCGCCGAGCCGGCGGCGTCGGTGGCCTCGGTCGCCGCGTCGATCGCCAGCCTGCAGGCGGAAGGGATGCTGGCGAGGCTCGACGACCAGGCGTTCGCCAAGCTGCTGTTCCGCGTCCTGCGCGGCGAGCTGACGCAGATCGCCGACCATCTGACCAAGAAGGGCGCCGCGACCGACGCGGCCGACCTGGCGAAGCGGCTGATCAAGCCGTCGGTGATCCGCGAGCTGCGCAGCGAGATCGAGGCCGCGTGCCCGAACCGGCGCCGGCCGAGCACCGGCACCCTGGAGCTGCTGCGGCCGATGGTGCCGGAGCGCGCGCCCGGCTTCACGGCGCGTGTCACCGGCACGCCGCTGCGCGACGCGGAACGGCGCCTGCTCGGCCTGATCGACGGCAGCCGCACGCTCGGCGAGATCGAGGCCGAACTGCACGTGCCGGCCGCGGACCTCGCCGTGACGCTCGACACGGTCGCCGGCCTCGGCCTCGTCCGCATGCGCTCGGCGCTGGTGGGCGGCAACCGCGGCGCGACGCTGTGGCTGGTCGACGACCTGCCGGGCGAGTTCCCGGGCGACCTCGCGCAGCATCTGGCGCGGTTCGGTCGCCGCTGGACGCTGGTGCGGCTGCGCCAGGGCGATCTCGCCGACGAGGTCCAGCGCGGCATCCCGGATGGGGTGATCGTGCGCTCGGTCTCGCCCGAAACCGTGGCGACGGTGCGCGCCGTCCCGCAGCTCGAACGCGTGCCGCTCGCGGCGGTGTTCGACGACTCCCAGCTCGTCGCGACGGCGCTGCTCGGCGCCGGCGCCGACATGGCGTGGCCCCTGCCGGTGCGCACGGTGGCCATCGATTCCTTCCTTGGACTCTCTTGCTCCGCCTGATGGCGGTCATTCATTCCGTAACGAGGCAGTCATGGCAACGATCCTGATCATCGACGACACCGAAACCGATCGCCAGCTCGCGCGCGACCAAGTGCTGTTCGCCACCAACGGCGAGGAAGGGCTCGCGAAGGCCAAGGAAGCCAAGCCCGACCTGATCCTGCTCGATGTGGTCATGCCGAAGCAGGACGGCTTCGCCACCTGCCGCGCGCTGAAGAAGGACGCCGCGACCGCCAACATCCCGGTCGTCCTGATCACGTCGAAGGGTGCGGAGACGGACCAGTTCTGGGGCAAGCGCCAGGGCGCGGCCGCCTACATCGTCAAGCCCTACGGCCCCGAGGCCCTGAAGGCGGCGATCCAGGACCTCCTCTGAGCGACGGCAACTGACGGGGAACGCACATGAAGCACGACGACTCGGTTTGGAGCGAAGGCGACAGCGTCGCCTCGCGTCCGTCGCAGAGCCAGTTCGGCAGCGTCGCGAGCGGCGGCAGCGTCGCCTCGCGCGGCTCGGCCGACAGCGCTGGGAACGGCAGCGGCACGGCCACTGCCGGCACCGGGACGCGTGCCAGTGGCTCCCGTGCGCGGACGCGGGGCACGGCCGGCCTGCTCGACCACGCCGGCGCGGACATGCAGTGCTGCACGTTCCGCCTCGGTGGTCAGCTGTTCGGGCTGTCGGTCGACACGGTCGGTGAGGTGTTCACGATCGAACGGCTGGTCAACGTGCCGCTGGCGCCGAACGGCGTCCTCGGGCTGACCAACCTGCGTGGCGCCGCGCTGGCGGTCGTCGACCTCGGCACCGTGCTCGGCCTCGAGATCCGTCGCGAACAGGCGCTGACCGGCACCGGCCCCGCGCTGGTCCTGCAGGTCGGCGGCATGCGCCTCGCGGCATCGATCGACTACGTCGAATCGGTGTTCCCGGTGCACAGCGAGGACATTCGGGAGTCCGACGCGATCGGTGAGCACCCGGCGATCGGGGGCTTCCTGACGGTCGGCAACGACGAGGTGGTCAGCATCCTCGACGCCGAGGAACTCGCCGAGCGACTGCGCGCGCTGCGGTTGCGCGGCGAAGGGGACGGCCACGGCAAGGCGGATCTCGAGGAACTCTGAGAGCCCGAGCAACCATCATGATCCGGGCTCTCAGGTGGTCGATTGGCAGCCGCCCAGGCGGTTGCGCAGAGGTTTCGAGGGGATTCTCTCGCAGCCTCTGAGATCAGGCGAGGACCGGCGGCATCCTGCCGTCCGGTCGCAGGCAGGCATACGAAGCGGACGGGGGAATGGGAATGGACAGCTTCTCGCTCGACAGCATTCGGGACGTGTTCGAGGCCGACATCACGCGCAACCTCGGGGTGGCGCGGGCCGGCATCCAGCGCTGCCTGAAGACGCTCACCGTCTCTGGCTCGTGGCTGGCGGTCGCGGCCACCGCGCCGGATCGCGAGGGCATGTCGCCCCAGGACGCCCAGGCGTGGCGCACGCTGATCGACCTCGTGCATCGCGCCGAGGCGATGGACGCCTTCGAGCGGCAGTTGGTCAGCCATACCGACGCCGCGTGCACGACGATCGAGTCGCTGCTGCGGCTCGAACTCGCCGGCGAACGCTCGGCGGCGCTCACCGCCGGGGCGGCGCAGGTCACGGCGACCGAGGGCGTGCTCGGCACCCTGCGCCAGGTGCTGCGCACCGGCGACCTGCCGATGGTGATCGGTGAGGTCGACGGCGACGTCGAGCCCGCCGAGGCCGAGCTGGTGCTCGCGACGCTGCTGCAGCGGGCGAAGCACGGGCGGTCCGATGCGAACGACCTCGAGGAGGTCGAACACTGCTACCACGCGATCCGCGGCTCGAGCGGCATGGTCGCGCTGCAGTCGATGGCCGAGTGCGCGCGCGTGCTCGAGACGCTGACCGTCTGCACGCGGCAGCTCGACGGCCTGCGCACCGAGCTGCTGGCGCAGATCGCGATGGCCTGCCAGGCGCTGCTGCCGGAGACCGGCAGCCTCATCGGTTCGGCCGAGGCCGACGACCACGCGACCGCGCCCGCGGCGGACGACGCGGAGGCGTTCTCGTTCGCCGAGGAGCCGCAGCCGGCAGCGGACGGGGAAGCGGCGCCGCAAACCGACGCCGCCGCGGCCTCGCAGGCGTCCGAGTTCGATCTGTTCGACGAGCCGGCGGCGCCGACGGCGCCGACGGCGGCGGTGCCCGCTGCGGCGCCGGAACCGACCCCCGAAGTCGACGCGTTCTCGTCGCTCGACTTCGCCGAGCCGAGCGAGCGGGCGGTCGATCCGACCAGCCGGATCTCGGCCCTGGAGACGGCGCTGAACTTCGGCGGCGACGAGCTGCCGACCGTCGCGCAGCCGCCGCAGCCCGAACCGGCCGACTTCGGCGAGGACCTGTTCGACAGCCCGAGCCTCGCGGTCGAGCCCGGCGCCGAGGCCGAGCCGGCCCCGGCCGCGCGGGCGGCGGACAACGACCCGGCGTCGGTGCTGCAGTTCGACTTCGAAGCCGAGAGCGTCGCGCCCGCGGCGCCGCAGCCGGCCACGCCCGAGCTGGACGGTGTCGACCAGGAGCTGGTCGAGATCTTCCTCGAGGAGGCGCGCCAGTGCCTCGGCGACCTGCGCCGCTCGTTCACGCGCGTCGCCGCCGACTGCAACGAGGTCGTCGCCTGGCTCGACCTGTCGCGCCACTTCCACCTGCTGAAGGGCTCGGCCGGCACGGTCGGCATCCATACGGTGTCGAAGGCCGCCGGCGAACTCGAAGACCGCGCCGAGCGGTTCGGCGAACGCCGCAGCCGTGCGACGCCGGCCGACGTCGCGAAGCTGCGGGCCGACGCGCGCGCGATGCTCGCCGGCTGCGGCATCGAGCTGGAGGACGAGCCGCGTCAGGGCGACACGCCGAGCGTGGTCGCCGACGAACTCCGCCAGGTGTTCCAGGACGAGGCCAAGGACATCCTGGCCGAGGTCACGGCGCTGGCGGGCGACAACCCGGAGCGGCGCCCCGGCGATCAGGATCGCGCGACGCTGGCGGCGCTGCTGCACCGCCTCAAGGGCTCGGCCGTGCTGCACGGCAGCGAAGCGGTCGGCAAGATCGCGGCCGAACTGCACGATCTGTGCGACGACGGCGAATGGCCGACCCACGGCATGGCGACGCTGCTCGCCGGCATCGCCAGGCTGCGCGACAAGCTGGGCATCGCCCTGCCGAGCGTCGTCGCGACGCGCGTCGACACGCAGGCGTCGGCCGACGGTGGGCTGGTCGACGTCACGGTCGAGGCCGAGGCGGCGGTCTGGGAGGCGTTCCAGATGGAGGTCGCCGAGGCGATCGAGCAGCTCGATCGGCTGGCGCTCGAACTCGAGACGACGGACCAGCCGCGGCGCCGCATCGAGGACGCGTTCCGCACGATGCACACGCTGAAGGGTGCGTGCAACACGGTCGGCCTCGCGCCGACCGGCGCGATGCTGCACATCGTCGAGGACTACCTCGAAGGCCTGCAGAAGGCCTCGGTGCTGCCGCCGCTGTCCGGCATCGTGCGCGTGCTGCTCGAGGCGCTCGACGGCGTGCGGCGGAACCTCAAGCAGGCGACCAGCGGCAAGGTCAGCGACTGGCTGCCGCGCGTCCAGCGCCGCATCGAGTCGCTGCAGAAGGGCGGCCGCCCGGCCGGTGCCGAGGTCGTGGAACACGCCTCGGTGGCACCGAGCGCGGCGTCCGGCAACCGCAGCGAGCAGACCGGCGCGGGCTCGGGTTCGGCCAGCAGCGAAGGCGCGAGCCGCGGCGTGCTGCGCGTGTCGGCCGAACGCCTCGACCGCCTGATGGACCTGATCGGCGAACTGGTCGTGCACCGTTCGCAGCTGCGCACGTCGGTCGGTTCGTTCAACCGGCTGCAGAACGCGCTGAAGAAGAACCGTTCGCGGCTGTTCCAGACCATCGACCGGTTCCGCGAGCAGTACGAGTTCCACGGCCTGGCCGGCCAGAAGCGGCAGCGCCGCGACACCACCGAGCCGCAGCCGGTCGCCAAGCCGACCGCGAAGCCGACCGGCAAGGACGTCGGCAAGGAGGGTCGCCGCGACCTCGGCTTCTCCGACCTCGAGCTCGACCACTACGACGAGGTCAACATCCTCGCCCGCAGTCTCGAGGAGATCGACAGCGACATCACGCAGATCCAGAACCAGATCGACGCGGAGATCGAGCTGTTCAACGCCGGCGCCGACGGCTTCGGTGCGCTGATCTCGAGCCTGCAGGGCGAGATCACGGAGGCGCGCATGGTGCCGGTCGACCAGCTGTTCCTGCGGCTGCGGCGCCCGGTGCGCGACGCCGCGGACCGGCTCGGCAAGGAAGTGCGCGTGACAACCTCGGGCGAGGACGTCACGCTCGACAAGGCGATCATCGACCAGCTGTTCGGCCCGCTGCTGCACCTCGTCCGCAACTCGGTGTCGCACGGCATCGAAGGGCAGCAGGATCGCGCCGCCGCCGGCAAGCATGCGACCGGCACGGTCCGCCTGGCCGCGCGCCAGGAGGCCGGGCAGATCGTCATCGAGGTCAGCGACGACGGTCGCGGCCTCGATCTGCAGAGCCTGCGTCGTATCGGCGTCGAGCGCGGGCTGCTGCCCGCCGACGTCTCGGCCGACGACCCGCGCGTCAAGGAGCTGATCTTCGTCAGCGGCCTGTCGACCAAGAAGCAGGCCGACGCAGTGTCGGGCCGTGGCGTCGGCTGCGACGTCGTCCGCCGCGCGATCGAGCACCTGTCGGGCGTCATCGACGTGATCACCGAGGCGGGTCGCGGCACGACGTTCCGCATCACGATGCCGCTGACGCTGGCGATCTACCGCGCGCTGATCGTGCGCCACGCCGGCCTGACCTTCGCGCTGCCGATCGCGTTCGCCGAACGCATCCTCGACAGCAGCGAGGTCCGCTACCACGAATCGAGCGGCGTGCGTCGCCTGATGCTCGACGACCAGTTCCTCGAGGTCCGCGACCTGGCGCAGATGATGGGGCTCGGCGACGGCCGTCGCGCCAGCCGCAACTGCGTCGTGCTGCGGCTCGGGCCGGATCGCATCGCGATCGGCATCGACGAGATCGTCGGCCAGGACGAGATCGTCGTGAAGAGCCTCGGCGACCTGCTGTCGGGCCACCAGATGTTCTCCGGCGTCACGGTCGACGGCGAAGGCAACCTGATCCTGATCCTCGAGGTCAGCGGCATGTTCCACGGCGCGACGCGCAGCGGCAGCCGCCTGAAGCAGGCCGACGTCGGCCACGTGACCGGCGAGGCCGGCGAACACAAGGAGGCTGCGACCAGCCGCCGGGTGCGCATCCTGTATGCCGACGACTCGCTGTCGGTGCGCAAGGCGGCGGAGAAGTTCCTCGGCGAGGTCGGCGTCGACGTGGTGCTCGCGGTCGACGGCGTCGACGCGCTGGAGAAGCTGCGCGGCTCGCAGTTCGACATGGTGTTCACCGACCTCGAGATGCCGCGGATGCACGGCTTCGACCTGCTGCGCGAGATGCGCTACATCCCGGCGTTCAAGGACCTGCCGGTGGTGGTGGTCACCAGCCGTTCGGGCGACAAGCACCGCCAGCAGGCCGAGAAGCTCGGCTGCAACGGCTACCTCGGCAAGCCGTTCTCGGTCCCCACGCTGCGCGAACAGATCCTGCGGCACGTCGACGCCAACGCCGGCGCCGGCGGGCTGACGATCCAGCGGGCGGAGGCGGCGCGATGAGGGCCGCCGCGGGCTGGGGTGTGGCGCAGACGCTGCGCGACAAGGTCGCGCTGCTGCGCTGTGGCCGGTGGACGTTCGGCGTCGAGGCGCGGTTCGTCCGTCAGGTCGGCTTCGAGGATCTGGTGACGGACCTCGAACGCGGCGACGGCGCGATGCCGGGTCACGTCGGCTGCGGGCTGATCGGCGAGGCACCGTGCTCGCTATGGGATCTCGGCCGGCACCTCGGCGTCGCCACCGAGTCGCGCGCGATCATCGCGCTCGATCGACCGGGCGGCGTGCTGGCGATGCGCTGCTCGGAGATCCTGTCGGTCGAGGCGGTCGCCACGCGCGAGCGGCTCGAGCTGCCACGGCTGCTCGCCCCGCATCGCCCCGATCTCTACAAGGCGGTGCTGGTGCTGCCCGGCGAGGACGAGGAGTCCGACCGGATCGCCTACCTGCTGCGTGCGTCGGCGCTGCTGTCGCGGCACGAGATCGTGCGGGCGCAACGCGACTGGAAGAGGGCGATCAGCCGCGTCTGATGCCATGAGCGCGCCCGGAACAGCCATGCCGATCGGCGGCACGATCCTCGTCCTGGACGGGGATTCCGCGGATCTGCGCTTCGCCGAGCTCGGGCTCGGCAAGGCCGGGCGCTTCCAGATCGAGACCGCGAATTCCTGCGAGGCGGCGTTCGAGCTGTTGCGCGGGCATGTCATCGACCTGATCCTGACCGAGGTCGAACTGGTCGATGGCGACGCCTTCCACCTGATGAAGCGCATCCGGGCGCGGCCGGGCGGCAAGGACCTGCCGGTGGTCTTCCTGACCCGCGACCGGCGCACCTCGGTGCTGGTGGCCGCGCTGCAGTCCGGCGCCGTCGATCTGCTGGTCAAGCCGTTCAACCTGCAGGAGCTGCTGGCGCGCATCGACGCCGTGATCGCCCGCTACCGGGAACGGCGGCTCGACGTCGTCACGCGCAGCTACAGCCTCGCCGGCGAACTCGGTGCGGTCGCGTTCGCCGACCTGATCCACCTGCTCGAGATCGGCAACCGCGACGGCCAGCTGTTCTTCACGACCGAGCGCGGGGTCGGCGAGATCAAGCTGCAGAAGGGCCGCATCGTCGATGCGTCGTTCGGCAGCATCGGCGGCGAGGCTGCGTTCTTCGCGCTGATGCGCGAGGAGCGCGGGCGCTTCGAGTTCCAGCCCGGCCTGCCGCCGGGCCGCACGGCGCGCTCCATCACCGCGGCGACGACGTCGCTGCTGATGGAAGGGGCGCGGCAGCTCGACATGCACCGCCTGCAGGCCGCACCGGCCGTCGCGGTCGCCCACGGCGATGGCGACGCCGCGCCGGCGGCCGAAGGCGTGCGTGACGGCGGGCTGGTGGCGCTGCCGCCGGCGATGACGCCGACGCCGGACTACGTGCAGGACCTGGTGCGGATCGTCGGCGACCCGTTCTCGCTCGGCGAGCTGCAGTTCCTGAACCGCGGCCAGCTGATCGATTACCACGCCCAGCTGGGGCGGAGGCCGCGTTGCACGGGCCTGCTGATCGCGCCGTGCCTGGCCGGCGTCAGCGCGCTGGCCGGCATGGCCGCACCGCTCGGCGAGCCGCACATCGCCAGCGCGCTGGAATGGGACCAGCGGGTGCTGCAGTGGACCCTGAGCGCCGCCAACGGCGCGACCATCGACCTGCTGCTGATCGACTGCGCGATGCCGGCGATGGTCCTCGACGACCTGCGCCGTGAGGTCGCGTTCGTCGTCTCCGCGCCGCCCACCGGCGACCATCTGGCGCTCGCGCACCACGCGCCGAGCGAGCTGGTCGCGGTGCTCGGGCGGCTGCGGCCGCAGGTGCTCAAGGCGCTCGGCAACGCGACGATCGGCGCCTACGTCGACCAGCTGTGCAGTGACGCCGGCTGCGCACCGCGGGTCCTGATCAGCCATCGACCGATCGAGGATCCGGGGACCGACCTGCGCGATTGCCTGGTCGAAGTGCTCGGCGAATGGGGACGTCTGGGGAAGGTTCACGCATGATCACCACCGGCGAACTCGCCACCGCGACGATTTGCCTCGACGCAGCGTTCCCGGGCTGCTCCGCCGCTACCGAGTCGTGGCTGCGCGATCTGCCACACGAACTGTTCCTCGGCAGCGACGTGCGCGGTCGCGGCTGTGTGCAGGTCGTCATGTCGGCCGGCGCAACCACGGCCGCCGGCGCGGCCGGCCGGCGCGAGCGCGGCACGGCCAGTGCGCCGCGGCCGGTCGAGCTCGGCGAAGGCGCCGTCGTCGACAAGTACCGCATCGAGCAGGTGCTGGGGCAGGGGGCGTTCGCGACCGTCTACCGGGCGACGCACCTGATCCTGCAGAAGCAGGTCGCGCTGAAGGTCCTGCATCGGCACCTGCTGAAGAAGGACCCGCGCTTCGTCGACCTGCTGTGCGAGGAATCGCGCCACACGGCGCAGCTCGACCACCCCAACATCGTCCGCGTGTTCGACGTCACGCGCTCACCGGACACCACCTACATCGTCCTCGAATGGGTCGACGGCGAGTCGCTGAGCAAGCGCGTCCGCCGCGCCGGCCCGCTCGACGCCGCGACGACGGTGCGGATCGGGCGCGACATCTGCGCCGGCCTCGAGGCGGCGTTGGCGCGCGGCATCGTCCACCGCGACATCAAGCCGTCGAACATCCTGCTGCGGCGCGACGGCGGCGGCAAGATCATCGACCTCGGGCTGGCGCGCCACAACCTCGGCAAGCAGAGCGCGCTCGGCCGCGACGCCGTGGTCGGCACGCCGGGCTACATGGCGCCCGAGCAGGTCGCGGCCGCCCGTTCGACCGACTTCCGTGCCGACGTCTACTCGCTTGGTGCGACGCTCTACTTCGCCTTGACCGGGCGGTTGCCGTTCCGCGTCAAGACCGTCGACGACGTGCGGGCGCTCGGGCCCGACGATGTGATGCGGCCGCTGACCGCGCTGGCGCCGGCGACCCCGCCGGCGCTGGTCGAGCTGATCGAGGCGATGCTCGAGTTCGCGCCCGGCGACCGACCGCCGAGCTACGCGGAGATCGTGCAGCGGCTGGCGGCGCTCGGCTGAGGCGCGCCGCCGGCGGGCGTCACGTGCGCCGCCACTCGATCGACAGCGCTTCGTGGACGAAGTCGTTGCCGAGCGACTTCAGGACGCGGAAGTACGGGTGCTGCGTGTCCTCGCGCGGGCCGAAGAACGAGTGCAGCACGTTGTCGAAACCGGTCAGGTACGGCGACGGGTCGAAGCCGCCGCGGCTGCCGAGGCCGTCGGGCGGCACCATGTCGATGAACAGCGGCGTGATGCCTTCGTACCGCAGCATGTCGGTCAGCGCGGCGATCAGGAACCGCTGCTCGTGGATCAGCGGGAAGCGATCCTGCAGCCGGTAGATGTTGTCGAACGCCATCCGCGCGACCGGCCGCGGTTCGCCGTGGTCGTGGCCGCCCTGGCACAACCGCATCAGGTCCCACGTGAACTTGCCGGGCGCGATGAACTCCGGATGCAGGTAGACGACGCGGAAGTCGGGGGCGAACTTGCCGTCGGGCCCGAGGCAGACGTCCTTCAGGGCCGCCTCGCGCTGGCAGATCCGGCGGATCGCGTCGCGGTCCTCGCGCGTCGAGACGAACAGCGTGCGTTCGCCGCGGCGCAGGCCGGCGGCGAGGAAGCGCAGCGCCAGGTAGGTCGCGCGCACGCCGGGTTCGGCGAGCAGCACCGTCGACGAACGCTCGGTCGGGCCGGTGCCGTGCAGGAAGGCGCGGTTCAGGTCGGGATGGCCCAGATCGATCGGTTCGCTGCCGCGCGCCGGCACGGTGAACTGCGCCTCGTCGCGCGCCATCGACAGCTGGGCGGCGACCGAGGGGTAGATGTGGATGCCGGGGCCGCGCTCGTTGCGTGCGCCGAGGTAGACGTCGCGCGTGATGCCGCGACCGGCGATCGAGAAGTGGTGGACGCCGCGGTAGTAGTACTGGTGCCGCGCCTTGCTGATCTCGATCGCCCGGGCCTTGAAGTCGGTCGCCTCCTCGCGGAACGACAGGTGCAGCATCAGGTCGGTCGAGAACTCCTCGGCCGACGGCAGCCGCAGGTCGCGCGGGTGCGCCTCCTCCATGACGAACACGCCGTGGATGCGGCTGTCGAGCAGCCGCCGCCGCACCTCGAGCAGGGCGGTCCGCTTCTCGAAGTACTCGAGATCGGTCAGCAGCAGGCCGACGTTGTCGATGACCACCATGCGCACCGGGCTGGCGAGGCGGTAGTTCTCGATCTCGGCGAGGATCCACTCGATGTCGACGGTCGTGCCGCGCGCGTTCCGCTGTTGGCTGGCGGCCGGGCGCGCCTGCGTCAGGATCAGGCGCGGCGCCGCGTCGGCCGGCGACGCGCGCAGCGTCAGCTTCGACGGCACTTCGCGCGGCAGCGCCTCGACGCGGCCACCGGCGCGGAACCAGTCGAAGTCGAACGCGAGCTTCTTGTGGATGCTGTCCGGCGAGTGCTCGACGGAGTAGTAGAGGAAGGTCGCGTCGTCCTCGGCGGCTAGCCAGGCGCGGACGACCATCTCGAGCGCGAGCAGGGTCTTGCCGGTGCCGGGGCCGCCGGCGAGACAGAGGAACACCGCCCCGTCGTCGGGGTAGCGGATGCCGCCGGCGAGGATGCCGTCCAGGCCGTCGATGCCGGTGCGCAGGTTCGCGAAGGCCACGTCCGGAGGCTACGGCGCGATCGCTCGTTCCGCCATGGTGGACCTGGCGGAGGCGAACGGTGAAGATGCGCGCGCCGTGCTGATCGAGCCGACCGACTTCTGCCGCCTCTGGCTGTTCCGCCATCCCGAGCTGGACCCGGCGGTCCAGGACCGCGCGACCGGCGGCGGCAACGCCGAACTCAGCCGGCGCGGGCGCACCCAGGTGCTGCGCTGGCTCGAACTGATGAAGCCGGTGCGGATCGGCGGTGTCCACACGAGCCCGCAGACCCAGTGCCAGGTGCCGGCGCGCGCGCTCGCCGAGGCCCAGCAGCTCGAGGCGCGGGCCGACGAGCGGTTGCGCGACCAGGCGATGGGCCGCTGGCAGGGGCGGGTGTGGAGCGAGATCATGCGCGAGGAGGATGGCGCGGTGCGCACGTTCTTCGCCGAGTTCGGCGAGGCCAAGGCGCCCGACGGCGAGAGCCTCGGCGAGAGCGTCGAACGCATGCTCTCGTGGTGGACCGAGCTGATGCCGGTCAGCCTCGGCAAGGCGTTGGCGGTCGTGCTGCCCGGCTCGCTGCTCAGCGGCTTCGCAGCGGCGATGCTCGGCATGCGGCTCGCGCGCTGCGTGTCGCTGAACCTGCCGCACGGCGGTCTCGGCGTGCTCGACGTGTTCCAGAACGGCTCACGCGTCGCCTGCTGGAACCCCGACGCAGTGGGCGAGGACTGAGCGGTGGACCTGCCGACGCTGCTGCCCTGGCTGTGGTGGGCGATCCTCGCGGTGGCGTGCGCGCGCTGGGCGCGCGCCCGCGCTGGCGGGTTCGCCGCGCTGGCGGTGGTGGCGCTGGGCCTCGCCACGCTCCACCAGTTCGGCTGGAACAAGCCGATCTACCAGTTCGGCCGCGGTCTGCTGCAGGACGCCGGCGTCTACGAGCGCCGCATCGTCTTCAAGCTCGCGATCGGCGCCGTGTTCGCGCCGCTGGCGGTGTGGCTGCTGTGGCGCCTGATCCGCTGGGCGCGGCGGTTGTCGCTGCTGCAGGGCGTGGCGCTCGCGGCGATGGTCGTCGACCTGCTCTTCATCACGGTGCGGACGCTGTCGATCGACGGCTGGCTGCCGCTGGCGATCGGCGATGAGCCCGGCAAGAGCCGGTTCGGCGCGGCCGTCGCGGCGGTGGCGCTGCTGGCGACGCTGGTCGCGCCGCGCGGCCGCGCGGGCGAGCAATCCACGGAGACCGAACATGCTGGCCAGTTTCTGGTTCGACGACGGTGACGGCTTCGACGCGCCGGTCGTCGAGGGCCTCCTCTGGGGGCTCGCCGCGGTCGGCGCGCTGGCGCGCGCGGTCCACGCCGATCCCGGTCGGCGCGCGACCTGGTGGCTGGTCGCCGCGGGGCTGCTGCTGATCGTCAGCGACAAGGCGTGGGACCTCTACGCGGTGTTCCACGACTTCGGCACGTGGTTCGCCACGACCGTCGATCCCGAACTGCATCTGCGCGGGGAGCACGCGAAGTACCGCGACGGCGCGCTCGGACTGCTGTTCGTGTTCGCCCTCGCGGTGCTGTGCCTGGTTGTGCGCCGCGACCGGCCACTGGGCCGCGGCAAACTGCTCAGCCTGGTCGGGCTGGGCCTTGTGCTGCTGCTGCTGACGCTGCGGATGGCGCCGCCGCTGCAGCCCTACCTGATCGACCGGGTGACCAAGGGCATGGAGCTCCTGGCGTGGCTGCTGGTCGTCACCGGCCTGTGGCTCGGCGACCGGCGGGCGCCGCCGCGGCGGCTCGTCGACGGCTTCATCGCGCGGTGACGCGGCGGGTGCGCTGCGTCAACCGGGCCGTCGGGTTCGTCAGGCGTCGCCCTTGGCCTTCTTCGCCATCTTGCAGCCGGTCGGCGCCGCGTCGGTGCCGCAGCTCGGGCTGCAGCCGCCGCCGTCCTTGCCGCCGCTCTCGTCCTTCTTCGCGTCGGACTGGTAGGAGCTGCCGCGGTAGTCGGTCTGGTAGAAGCCCGAGCCCTTGAAGATCACGCCGGCGCCCGACCCGATCAGCCGTTCGAGCTTCTGCTTCCTGCACGCCGGGCACTTCTTCAGCGGCGCCGCGGACATGCTCTGGAACTCCTCGAAGCGATGGCCGCAGGCCGCACACAGGTAGTCGTAGGTTGGCATGGGTGGGTCGGTGGATCAGGCCTTGGCGGCGCCGGCGACGACCACGCGGCTGTGCCGCACGACGCGGTCGCCGAGCTGGTAGCCGGGCTGCAGCACGCGCAGCACGTGGCCTTCGGCGACTTCGGCGGTGGGTTCGACAGCCACGGCTTCGTGGCGCGCCGGATCGAACGGCTGGCCGGCGGCGGGGATCTCCTGCAGGCCGTGGCGTTCGAGCGCGCCGTTCAGCAGCGTGCGGACCATGCGCACGCCCTCGACCAGCGCGGTCGGGTCGGCGTTGCCGGTGGCCGCCTGCGCGTCGTAGGCGTGCAGCGCCATGTGGAAGCTGTCGAGCACCGGCAGCAGCTCCTGCGTCAGTCCCTCGAGCACGCGGCGGCGCGCATCGTCCATCTCCTGCTTCTGCCGGCGGCGGATGTTGGCCGTGTCGGCCAGCGCCCGCTGCAGTTGGCCTTCGAGGGCATCGCGTTCCTCCTTGAGGCGCGCGAACTCCCGCTGGCTCTCGATCTCGATCGTCGGCTCGGTGCCCTCGGACGTGGCGTCGGGGTCTTCGTTGGTCGGCTTCACGGTGTCACCAGTGGGTAGGCGGGGGATGCCGTCGTGCACGGACGCACTCGGGCGCGCTTGCTGTAGGGCACGGCTGGACCGTTCACGAGAAGATGTCCTTCACCTTCTCGAAGATGGTCTTCCTGGGGCTCTTCTTGCCTTTCTTGGCACCGCCGTCGAGCTCGTCGAAGCGCGTCAGCAGCTCCTCCTGCTCGGCGGTGATCTTCTTCGGCACGTCGACCTGCACCTGGACGACGAGGTTGCCGCGCCCGTAGCCGTCGGCGCGCGCAAGGCCGTGGTTGCGCACGCGCAGCTTCGCGCCGGGCTGGGTGCCGGCCGGGATCTTCATCGCCACCTGTTCACCGGTGATGGTCGGGATCTCGATCTCGTCGCCCATCACCGCCTGGCGGAAGCTGATCCGCGACTGCATCAGCAGGTCGTCGCCGAAGCGCGTGAACACGTCGTGTTCCTTGACGTGCAGCACGACGACGAGGTCGCCGGGCGGGCCGCCGCCCTCGCCGGGTTCGCCCTGGCCGGGGATGCGCTCGGTGTGGCCCGACTCGATGCCGGCCGGGATCGTGATCGTCAGCGGCGCGGCCTTGGGGATCGCACCGCGGCCGTGGCACTTCGGGCACGGGTCGCTGATCGTCTCGCCCTGGCCATGGCAGGTGGGGCAGGTCTGCCGCAGCTGGAAGAAGCCCTGCGAACGGACGACCTGGCCGTGGCCGCCGCAGGTGTCGCAGCGGTGCTTCTGCGTGCCCGGCCGCGTGCCGGCGCCTTCGCAGTGGGCGCAGCGTTCGGGGCGCTTGAGCTCGAAGGTCT
>CAYMRG010000019.1:0-20744 GCA_964392555.1 uncultured candidatus Brocadiaceae bacterium | reverse complement strand
GATCGCGCGCCTCCTGGCGGTTCTGGCTCATCATGATGACCGGCGCCTGCACCGCGGCGAGGCACGACAGCACCAGGTTGAGCAGGATGAACGGATAGGGGTCGAAGCCGCGGTTGCCGAACGCGATCACGTTGATCGCCATCCAGACGACCAGCACGCCGGCGAACAGCGACAGGAACCTCCAGCTGCCGCCGAACGCCGCGATCCGATCGGCCCATCGCTGGCCGCGCGTCAGCCCCGCAGCGAACTCGGGTTCGAGGTTGGCGGCGAGGATCTCGTGGGCCTGCAGGCTCTGCACGACCTGCTCCTCGAGCTGCGTGACCTCACCCTTCTCCTCGCGCAGCAGTTGGGCGACGTAGCGGTGTCGGTAGCGCTGCATGTCGGCGAGGCAGATCCAGCCCGCCTCGTCCCACGCGTGCTCGCTGCGGATCAGATCGGCGACAGCCGGCCGCACGACGATCGCCGGCCGCAGCAGACGGCGGTTGCCATCGCCGCAGAGCTGGCAGGTCACGGGCGGACGGGACGGACGCGCAGGGGTCGTCATTCCGCCAGGATACGCGCCTACCGCGACGTCCCGGCCGCGCGGACGCGCGGATCGGCATCGAACTCGACGGCGCGCGCCCCCAGCGTGAACGGCGGCAACGGGTCATCGCGCGACGGGATTGCGTGCGCTGCTCGGCCCGGCACGCGCGGATCGCGCGGACTCCGGCACCGGGCTTGCCGTCGTACCGACTCGCGCCGAGGATGCCGACCATGCCCACCGCTAGGCGCGACTGCGGTCCCTGCAGCAGGGATCCCGCCCGTGAGAATCCGATGCCGAACAGGTTCCTTCGCCCCGGCGACGGACCGATGGACACCGCGACCCTTGTCGTCCAAGGCGCGATGAAGTGCCCGCGGTGCGACGTCCGGCACGTGTCGTTCCGCGATTCCTGATGCTCCGCTCCGCGACGACCACGATGGGGCCACATCCCACTCGCTCCGGCATCGCCGCGTGCTTCGCGGCCAGCACCTGCCTGCTCGGCACCGGCTGCGCGAGTGTCGATCGGCCCGCAGATTGGCCGGCGACGGCGCCGCCGCCGCCCGGCGCGTTCGCGGCGGCTGGACCGTTCGACGCCATGGCGAGCGACGGCATCTGGGGCACAGGCGATGAAGTCGTCTACACGGTCGATGTCGACGACGCCGGCGTGCACCACGTCTTCTCGTTCACGCTGACCACGGTGCAGCTCCCGCCGGTCGACCCCGACGGCATCGTCATCGCGCACCCCGTACATGGCCACGTGATGACACGATCGAGCAGCGACTCGTGGCAGCACGAGCCGATCGCCTACGCGGGCGAAGGCATGGCGAAGCTGCACGCGGAGCTGCGGGGCGACGACGGTTCGTCATGCGGCGGCGACTTCGAAGCCGAGTTGTACGCGCACTGGTGGGTCGACGACATGGCGATCGGCATGCAGACCGGCGTCTGGCCGCTGTTGATGGGCCTGCTCGGCCTCGACTGCATGCACGCTATGCTCCTGCGCGTGGTCCGCCCGCCCAGCGCCTGGTCGGTGCTGTCGAAGTTCGGGCGGGTCCACATCGGCCTGCAGTGGCTGCCCGTCACGGAGCTGCACTACGTCGACGAGGCGACGCCGTTCGGCGTCTTGCCGACGACGTGGCTGCCCATCACGATCACCGCCAACGATCAGCCGGCACTCGACGGCCGAGTGCAGTTCACCTGGCGGCGTCCACCACTGCTGCTGAGTGCGGGCGTGCTGCAGGTCGAGGCTTGGCATCCCGACGACGCCAAGCGCCGCGTCACGGTTCAGCTGGCGAGCGCGCGTCGCGGCACGCCGCCCGACGCGCCGGCCGTGGGCGACCTCGGCAACGAACTGACCGCGGGCATGACCGTCGCCGAAGTGCTCGCGGTGAAGGGCGGCGTACGCGGCGACGTGCAGGCAAGGGGTCGGCTCGCCGACGGTCGATACGTCGAACTGGTGCAGTTCGACGTGCCGCGCCAGCTGCTGTTCGGCGTGCTGCACGACGGCAAGCTGCTCTACGCCTCGCTCGGCGACGATCTGGCCCTGGACTTCCTGCGCCGCCGCGGCTTCACCGGCGACTCGCCTCCGCCGCCGGGAAGCAATCGCGCGGTTGGCAGGTCCCGGCAGAACCCGTAGCGGCCTGGCCCTCGGGCTCGGGATCGGGGCGCGTTCGTGGCAGCGACCGGACATCGATGGGTGCTTCCGGACCGATCGCCGACGCGTTCTACGTCGGCGGTCGTGACGCTTCTTCGCGCATGCGCGCCTCGACTTCAGCGTGGCCCGGGGGCCTTCCTCTCGCCAAGTCGAGCATGAACCGCAGGCCCGCGACGCCACGCGGGTGCATCTGCTCCGACTCCAGCTTCTGGATCAGGCCGGCCATCAGCTCCTGGTCGAAGCCCACTCGCAGGAAGAACTCGCCGCATGCATGCAGGAACGCCACGAGCTGATCGTCGGTCAGGCTCGTCACCCACTGCGTGTACTTGTGCATTGCAAGGATCGCTCTCGACTCGCTCGTGAACACCGAGACCTCCGGGCGTCGACACGCCAAGGTAGGGGGCAGCAAAAGGCAGCAGCGCCCCGGCACAGCCGGCCGACCGTCACACGATCTCGCGCCCTTCGTGCCAGTCAACGCCCCCATCGCACCCCGACGCGCTGCGCCATTCCTCCCGGCATCCTGCAGCCAGTACGGACGGCATCCTGACCGTCGTTCCGCGCACCCGCTGCAGGGGAGCAGGCGCAAGAACCGCATCCTCCTCGCCCGCCCGCGCGCTCAGACCCGCGCAGATGCCGCCGGCCTCCCTCTCAAGGCTGCAGCACGACCCGCACGGCGTTGGCCGCCGAGAACCCTGTGGGCGCGCACGCCAGCGCCTCGATCAGCACCCATTGTGCAGCCAGCGCAAACCCAGCCAACGTGGGCGTTGCCGGCAGCGGAAGCGGCCGCAGCAAATCGCCGCTTCCGGACCCGGGCACGTAGGTGATCTCGACGACGCCGGGATCGACGAACAGATCGAAGCCGAGCACCGCGAGGGGAACAGGCGACACCGCGGTGCCCAGCACGCACAAGCCCCCGAGCGTCGGGTCCGCGTTCGCCCCCGTGAAGCCAAACGCCGCGTTGCCGAGGTGCGGCACCCCGAGTGTCCAGGTCACCGCCGGGCCGCGGCAGCCGGGCGTCGGCGCGCCGACCGACGACACACCCGGATACGACCAGGTCGCATCGAGGTCGAGCGTGGCCGCCGTGAACGGCGCCGCCATGCACGAACCAACGATTTGGACGGCGAGGCCACCCGCCGGCGTGACCGCCTCGAACTCGATGATGCCACCGGCACCTGGCTGGTGCACCAGGCCGAGGGCGGTCGCGGCAAACGAGCCAAGCCACGACGTCCCCGCCACTCCCACGACCCGGACCCGCACGCCGGCGCCGACCGGCGCGTCGAGCAACAGCGTGACGTCCACCGCGCCCTGCCCGGCCACGGTCGCCAACATCGAGATGTCCAGCCCCGTCGGCAACAGAGCCGCCGTCGCGGATGCGATCCCCGACACGCCATAGTTGCTAGCGGTGACCAGCGTCGAGCCGATCGGCCCCGGCCCATAGCTCTGGGTCGTAACGCCGTTCCAGGCCGTCAACATTCCCGTGGCAGTAGCCTGGAATTGCTGCGCGAACAGCGACCCGACGAATGCGAACACGCCGAAAAGGCGCGGCAGAACTGCGCAAACCATCGATCGGTGCATGCGATTTCCTCCGCCGCATCAGGGGCGATCGAGACGGGATTGTTGCGGGAGTGGACGTAGGCGCTTCCATCTGCGGTCTCGGACCACCCGGGACCCGTCTCGCCATCCTGCCGCCTGAGCACGCCCCCGTCCAGCGGGCCCGGTGGCTCGCTTCGGCCGCGATTGCGCCACGTTCGCGCGCAGCGGATACACCGGTCCCACGCCACGACCTGCCCGATCTACTACTCCCGCGTTTCCTCGCGTGGCGAGCGGGAGTAGTAGTCGCCTCTGGAGGCTGCAGCGTGCCTGCGGCCTCTTCTGGCGGCGCGCAGCGCCGCGCAACCTTTGGTTGTGGCCGCAGGACGCGCTGAGGAATGGCACCTTTGCCACCACCACTCGCGCCCGCCGAGCGCCGCGGCAGCAATTCGTGACCTGGTGTGAAGCCGTGCTCGTCGCGGGCATACCGGAGCAGACGGTGCCCTTCGACGTCGGCAGCGCGGAGTGCCTCGCGCACGCCGCGGTCAGAAGGCGATCTCGACGGCCCGCAGCGTCGGCCGCAGGCGATCGCCTGTGCGCCGCACCTCGTCGAGCAGGGTGCGCGGCTCGACCTGCACCTTCCCGGCCCACAGCTCCTTGCCGCCGACCTGCACCCGCACCGGTTCGCCGACCGCGAACCATGGCGCGCGCAGTTGGAGGCGCCCGCGGCGCACGCCCTTCGCTTGCAGGGTGACGGTCTTCACGCCGCCCTTGCTGGCGATCTGCCAGCGCACCGACACCACCTGCTTCTGCATCGCGCGCAACGTCGCGCGTCGCTGCTCGTCGGGCGACAGGCTGGCCGACACGGGCACGCGGTCCGGCACGACCACGGCGCGTTCGTCGACCTCGGCGACCCGGAACAGCGGATGTTCGACGTTGGGTCCGTCGGCGAGCAGAGTGAACTGCTGCGGCCGTTCGTCGGAACACGGCGTCGCGAACAGGGCGAGCCCGGCCTCGCGTTCGCCGGCCAACGGCTCCACGTGGCCCTGGTTGGCTGCCTCCCAGAGCGTGAAGCGCAGGCCCGAGGTCCCGTGCGTGCGCTTCACCTCGCGCAGGTTCCACAGCAGCTCCGGGTCCTCCTCGGTGCCGCAGACGCTGAGCAGCTCGGTGCCCACGAGGTTCGGCAGCAGGCGGAACGACGTGCGGCGCGGCCCGCCCCCACGGCTGACGAAGCCACGCGCCCAGCCCGGGCGGTGCATGGTGTCGTCCCAGCAGGCGTGGCCGCCCCACGAGAAGCCCGTCCACCACAGCGCGTTCGGGTCGCCGCCGGTCCGCCACGCGATCGCGTTGAGCGCCTTCAGGTGGGCGTTGCGCTCGAGATCGGAGAACTGGTCCGCCATGTAGCCCGACATGCTGGCGACGATGACGGGCTGGTTCTCGGCACCTTGCAGCAGGTCGCCGGTGAAGTTGAACGCGTAGATCACGGGCAGCACCTGTCCCGGAGCCCGCTCGGCCGGCGCGCTCGCCTTCACCGTCAGCTGCAGGCCGGCATATGGCACAAGGAAGGTCGTCTCGCCGCGCAGCGGTTCGGGCCGGGTCGTCACCGCGGCCAGGAGTGCGTCGCCGGCCGCATCGCTGCGCGCCAGCAATTCGTCGCGCAGTCGCTCGTAGTCGGTGTCCTCGAGAGCGGCGAGGCACGTGTCGACGGCCTCGGCGAGAGGGGCCTGTGCGGTCAGCAGCGGCGTCAGCAGGACGGTCGCAGCGAGCGGCAGGAGGCGGATCGGCATGTCGTTCCTCGAAGGCGATCGGCGTTCGGACGTCGCAGCGGCTCGAGTCTACCGCACGACCCATCGCGCATGGGGCTGGCGGCGCGTCCGTCGCGTCCTCGACGAACACCCCGTGATGCGGTCCGCACGGCTGACAGATTGCTTACCGGGGGCGGAGAGCTGCCGCGGCCTGCCGGATTAGCCTGGGCGAATGCGGACTCCGTCGCTCCTGCTGGCGCTGCTGGCCATCGCCGCGATCGCGCTGCTCGTCTGGTCGCTGACCGGCCGGACCGACGTCGCGCCGACACAGCCTCGCGCGGCGGCGGCCGACGACGGATCGACGAAGGACGAGAAGGCTGCCGCGCGCAGGCAGCCTGCGGAGCGAGTGCCGGTGTCCGCTGCGGCCGATACGGCGATCGCCGCCGGCGCCCAGCAGAAAACCCTGCCGCACTACCCGATCGAGCGTGCCTGCGTGCGGGTCACGGGGCGGGTCGTCGACGGCACCGAGCAGCCGGTGCCAGGCGCGGTCGTGAGCCTGCAGCCCGACCTCGGTGGCAGCCACACGCTCCAACCGATCGCCGAACAACGGACCGCGCCGCCGCCCGCGTTCACCGACGCGTGGGGTGAGTTCGCCTTCGACATGGTCGAGATCGGGCCATGGCAGGTTTCGGCGCGGAGCGCCGATGGCCGGTTGGCGCACCGGGGCGTGGCGATCTACGGGGACGACGAACCGATCGAGCTGCGCCTCGATGCCGCGCCTGCAGCGGACCTGCGCGTGCGCGTCGTCGATCGCGGCGGTGCCGCGGTCGCAGGTGCCGCGGTGCGGCTCCGCGTCCTGCGCGCGGACCAGGGCATCGTCCCGACCGATGGTGCCCCGGATCGCGAAGGTGTCACCGGCGACGACGGTCAGTGCGCGTTCGACGTCACGCCGACACAGGCCATGCTGCTCGTCGCGCGCGCCGAACGGCGCACCGGCCAGGTCGTGCTGGAGACGCTGCCTCCGGGCGAGGCGCGCGACGTCGTGACCCTGACGGTCGACGAGCCCGGCAGCCTCGCCGGCACGCTGCGCGGCGTCGATGCGGCGCTGCTGCAGGGGGCGCAGGTGCAGGCCTTGGCGCTGCGGTATCCGCAACAGGCCTATTACACCGGACTCGGCAGCAGCCGAACGGCCTCGGTCGACGGCGATCGCTTCGCGTTCGCCGAGTTGCCAGCCGGCACCTATGCGCTGCACCTGCTGTCGCCGCGCGGCCTGCGGTTCGCGCTGCCGCCGCTGGCCAACGTCGGCAATGCGATCGCGCCGTTGGTCGTCGAGGTCGAGCCCGGCGAAGCCACCGCGATCGAAGCCGAGGTCGCCGCCGGCGGCGTCCTCGAGGGCACCGTGCGCGATGACGCCGGGGCGCCCGTGGTCGGCGCGCTGCTCGCGACCGTGCTCACGCCGGCCAGCAGCAACTTCGTCGACGGCAACGAGGTGGCCGGCGCCGTCGTGTGGCGCCTCGACCAACCGGGCAGCGCGGCGCACGTGCACCCGGCGGCGCACCAGAGTGCACGCACCGACGCAGCGGGCCGCTACCGCCTCGACGCGTTGCCGCCGGGGCGTCACCGCGTCGAGGTGTTCGCCGACGGGCTCGAGTTCGCGCAGCGCTGCGGCGTCGAGGTGGCACCCGGCACGCCGGTCGTCCTCGATTTCGAACTCGGTGCCGCCGGCGTGCTGCAGGGGCAACGTCCGGGCGGGGGTCAACTCGGCGTGCGCCGGCGCGGGACCAGCACCTGCAGCCAGATGGCGTATCTGCCCGACAGCGGCGCGTTCACGTTCGTCGGCCTGCGCGCGGGCGACTACGAACTCGTCTGCCAGGACCCGCGCAGCGCGTGCGTGGTCCTGGCGCAGGCACGCGTCGATGCGGGGCGCACGACATGGATCGACCTGCGCCGGGCCGGCGCGGTGCGGATCGCCGGCGTGCTGCGCGATGCGAACGGCGAGCCCGTGGATGCCTTCGTGCAGATCTGGTCGGCGCGCCAGCGAACGCGGCCCGACGGCAGCTTCGAGCTGCACCTGCCGTGGCTGCTGCGCTACGGCACCTTCCACCGGCTGCGCGTGGACGTCGACGGCCAGCGCTGGCTGGACCTCCCCGAGGAGGCGTTCGACGTGCTCGACTGGCGCGGCGAGTTCCGCATCGGCGTCGAGCGGCTCACGGTGCGCGTCGTCGATGCCGGTGGCGCGCCGCTGGCGGGGACACTCCTGGTGTCGCGCGGCGACGACCAACGAGGGCGCACCCGGATCGGCGCCGACGGCATCGCGGAGATCCGCTATCTCCTGCCCGGGATGTATGCGGTCTCGGCGATGGTGACGGGCGCGATCATCCCCGGCATCACCGTGCAGGTGCCGGCGTCTGCCCCGGTGCAACTCGTCGCCGCGGCGTCGACCGTTCTCGACGTGCTCGCGCTCGACGAGGACGGCAAGCCGCGCGCGGGTGCGCCGGTGCAGATCGTGCACTGGCGCGGCGACACCGCACCGTCCGGCGACCCGATGCCGTGGCAAGGTGGTGGCATGACCGGTGCCGACGGGCACGCGCACATCGTCGTTCCGGTCGGCGACCTGCGGGTGCACACGCTGGTCTGGGACACGGAACGGAGCGCCACCGAGGTGGTGCGCGCGGTGCGCGGCGTGCCGGTGCAGGTCACGCTGCAGTTGGGGCGCACGCGGTGACCTGGGACGTGCCAAGGTGACCGAGTCCGGGTGGCGACATCTGCTCCTTGGTAGTGCGGGAGTTGCAGAAGGCGCAGCCTGACCCATCGGGCGCCGCCTGCACGCTGCCATGCCGGCTCCGGGAGAACTCACAGGATCGACGCGGGTTGCGCCGATGGACCCGCAGAGGTCGTCCTTCCGCCACGCTGCGCGCCTACCGCGACGTCCCTACCGCGCGCACCCGCGGATCGGCATCGAACTCGATCGCGCGCGCCCACAGCGCGAACGGCGTCACCGTGTCGTCGCGCGACGCGAGTGCGGCGTAGGCCGCGGCGCGCACCTCGGGTTCGGCGGCAGCGGTCGCATAGGCAACGAGACGATCGAGGTCGTTCGGCCACGCGCGCAGCTTCGCGACGGCGCGCAGCAGCGCCGTGCGCGACGTGGCGGTCAGCGGCGGCTCACCACCCACGGCTCGGGCGGCCAGACCGTCGTCGCCGAGCAGGTGCCGCCAGACGGCCTCGTCGACGTCGCGACCGCTGATCGCGATCGCCAGCGCGGCGACGGTGGGATCCTCGACGCTCGCGGGATCGGCGCCGCGGAAGCGCAAGTCCGCGGCCGCCAACGCCGCGACACCCTCCCACGAGGCCTTCGCGATGCGCTCGCACCGTGTCGGTTCGAGCGGCAGGTCGATGCCGAGGCGAACGGCGATCGCGAACGCCTTGGCGGCGTCCTCGACCTCGTCGTCGCGAACATGCCTCGCCAGCACCGGCTCGGCGATCGCGCGGCCGTCGTCGCCGAGTGCCTTGAGTCGCTCGCACGCGGCGAACGCGACCGCTGCGCTGCAGCCCTCGGCGAGCGTGCGCAGGGCCGCGAGGTCGGCCTGCGGCTCGCCGACGGTCGCGTTGACGACGCCGTTGGCCAGCATCGGCTCCCACGCGGCGTCGGCACGTTCGGGCAAGGCTTCGGCCAACGACGACAGCGGCAACTGCAGCGAATACACCGCCGCGGCCGCGAGCTCGCGCGGCAGCCGTCCGTCGCGCAGCGCCGCCACGAACCGCGCCGGGTCCTGCTGCCACACCGTGAACGCCACCTGGACCGCCGAGGCACGCACCCGCTCCGTGCCGGTCCGCCACGCGGCGACGAGCGCGTCGGGACAGGTCAGGTAGAGGGGCGCCAACTCCGCCTCGCAGTCGGCGCCGGCCGGAATGCCGCGCAGGACGCGCGCTGCGCGATCGGCCGGCAGCGCCGCGAGCCGTTCGCGCTGCGTGAAGGCGAACTGGCTGCGAACGCCCCGATCGGTGAACCACGCCTCGTAGCCGGCCGCGAGCGCTTCGGGAAGCCGTGCGTAGAGCGCGAACAGCGTCGCGGCCACCGGCAGCCTTGCCTGGGGCTGATCGACCGCGGGCGACGCGCCATTGGCCAGCAGCATGGCGTAGACGCTCGCCGCGTCCTCGGCACCCAGCCATGGCAGGAGCCGGCCGAGGCAGGCGAGCACGAACTCGACGTGGCGATCGGCACCGAACAGCGCCTTGGGGTCGCGTTGGCCCCTCGCCTGCAGGTCCGCGAGCAGGATCGGCAGCAGCTCGGTGACGCCCAGGCCGGCGGCCGCATGGACGATCACGGCATCGGGCTCCGTCGGCCAACCCGCCGACCATTCCCCGGTGCAGGAGGGTAGCCAGCCGTTCATCGCCAGCTCCGCGACGCGCGCCTTGGCGACCGCCAGCGCGCGCTCGGCGAGTCGAGACCGCAGCTCACCCGCAGGCGCCGCTTCGGCCAGCCGCGCCAGCAACTGAGCCATCGCCGAACCGACCGGGCCCGCTTCCCGGTCGAGCAGATGCCAGACCAGCGCGGCGGCACGCGGCGCGACTTCGGCATCGATCTTCGCCGACAGGCAGGTCATCGCCAACGCGGCCACGACCCTGGGGTCGGTCTCGTTCTCGGCGCGTCCGAGGACGGTGAGGAACGCATCGCCGCCGAGCATCACCGCGGCGAGCAAGGCGGCGTTGGTGTTGAGGACGACGGTGCCGTTGGGCAAGGTCGGCTGGGCGACCGCCTGGCGCACGCCGGCGTCGAGCAGCGCCTGCGTGAGCTTGGCGCGCGCCGCCGGCGACAACGTCCGCGCGCGCTCGGCCGTGATCCCCGGCAGGTAGTCGCCGCGTTCGATCGCCGTCAGCAGGCGCGGCAGATCCTCGTCGTGCAGCGGGGCGTGCGACTCGCGGTTGAGGAAGTGCAGGCGCACGGCGTCCACCGGATCGTCCCGCAGCGCGGCGGCGAGCGACTCCGGCACCGGCAGCGACAGGCGCTGGGCGAGGGCATGCAGCGCACGGGCGCGGACCAAGCGGTCCTCGTCGCCGATCGCCGGGCCGAGCACGAACGCGCTGCCCGCGAAGTTGCCGAGCACGCCATACAGGGTCATCGGATCCGCCGGCTCGCGCGACCGCAGCGGCGCGAGCACCGACGCGCCCCGGGCTCGCTCCCCGCGCGCGGCCAGGCGCAGCAGGTGCTCGGCCGCGGCGCGCCGCTCGTCGCGGCTGTCCGCGTGCTGCCTGATGAGTTCGCCCGCATCCAGGTGTTCGGCCACCGAGTCGAGGTCGAAGCGTTCCTCGGGCGAGCCCTCGGCATAGCGGCCGACCCAGTCGAGCCGAACCGCTGCGAACGCGACCGCTCGCCGGCCCCGCTGCGCCGGCTCGCGATGCCACGCATCCTCGACGGCGTCCGCGCGCTGCTCGAGCAGCGTGGCGATGCGCGAACGGAAGTGCGATGGCTGCCCATCGAGGACCGCGCTTGCCGCGTCGAGCAGGGCGCCGATCGGGGCCCGGTCCAGTCCGGCCGCCTGGAACGCACTGCCCCAGTCTTCTTGCCCGGCGGCCTTCACCAACTGCGCCGCGAGGTCCTCCTGGGCGATCGCGCGCCCACCGAGCAGGAGGGCAGCGAGGATGCAGACGGCGGCGAGCGGTGGCTTCATTGGATCCAGGCGGCGCGGTCGAGCGGGGAGCGGCGGGCGGCGCCCGATCGCATTCCCGCCGCGCCGGTTCCCACGGTAGGCGAAGAACGGCCTGCGCACTTGGACCCGAACGGTCGTCGGGGCGCAATTCTGGACGCACTCCTCCATTGCTCCAGCAACCCGGAGAGCCCGCCATGCCGCACGAGCAGCCCGCACCATCTCCTTCCCCCACGCCGATCCAGGCCGACGCGACGCTCGCCGCCCTGGCCGTGAGCTGGGCCGGGGCCTCGCGCGTCTTCCAGCGCCACAACCTCGATTTCTGCTGCCATGGCCAGCAGACCCTCGCCGGCGCCTGCGGCAAGCGCGGCCTCGACGTGCAGGCGGTCCTCGACGAGCTGCACCACGAGGTGCGGCTGCCGGACCCGGCCACCGCCTGGGGCGAGCTGCCGCAATCGCACCTGCTCGCCCACCTCGTCGACCACTACCACGCCGGCCACCGCCGCGAGCTGCCGCGGCTGCTGGCGATGGCCGAGAAGGTCGAGCGCGTGCACGCCGCCAAGCCGGACTGCCCGCAGGGTCTGACGGGCTTCCTCGACGACCTGCTCGAGCGCCTCGACCTGCACATGCAGAAGGAGGAGCGCGTGCTGTTCCCGCTGCTGCTCGCGGGCGAATCGAGCCCCGCCGGGCCGATCGCGTGCATGATCCAGGACCACGACGAACACGGCGAGGACCTGGCCGAACTGCGCCGTCTCACCGACTCGTTCACGCCGCCGGCCGAGGCGTGCGGAACCTGGCGGGCGCTCTACCTGGGCCTCGCCGAGTTCGAGCGCGAGCTGATGGAGCACATCCACCTCGAGAACCACGTGCTGTTCCCGCGCGCCCTGCGCGGCCACTGACCGCCGGATACCAGGGGGGCAACTGAGCCACTGACTGGGCCACTGAGCCACTGGGCAATTGGGCCCCTTGCCACCGCCGCCCGCGACCGCCACCATTCCCGCCATGAAGATCGCCCGCATCTCGTTCCTGTCCCTCGCTCTGCTGGCCGGCTGCGGCGTGCAGGGCAATGACTCGATCCGCATCGAGGAGCAGAAGATGCCGGCGGCGCAGGCCGGCTGCTGCAGCGGCGAAGGTGGCGGTGGCGGTGGCTGCTGCAGCGACGAAGGCGCCCCGCAGGCCAAGGCGAAGGACGCCAAGGCCGCTGCCGGCGGCCAGTGCTGCGGCGCCTGCGCGCCCGAAGCCGAAGCGAAGCCCAAGTAGGCTCTGCCCGATCGCCCGCCGCGGTGGACGAGCGCGCGGTCCGCGCCGAGAATCGCGCGCATGACCGCAGCCCTGCCTTCCGTCACCCTCGCCGCTTCGTTGCTCGCGCTCGCCGCCCAGGCGAACGGCCAGGACCCCGCCGGCAAGACCCCGGTCGACGCCAAGCCGCCGGCTCCGGCCGCGCCGGCCACCGCGGAGGACTTCGTCGAGCGCGCCCGCACCCAGCTCGCGGCGATCGGCTACGTCGTTCCGGCGACGATCCACAGCGAACAGCGCACCAAGGCCGAAGCGCTCGCCGACCTCGACGCGCAGCAGGACCTGCTGATGCCGGCGGACTCGTTCGCGGCCCAGTTCGCGCTGCTGGGCGCGTTCCGCCGGCCACTGCCCAAGGACGCCGCCAAGCTGCGCAAGCTGACGATGGTCGCGATGACCCAGGGGCTCAGCGCCTACTACGAATGCCGGCGCAAGACCTTCGTGATGCTGGATTCGACGACCCGCGACGTCGCCGAAGCGCTCGCCGGCAGCCTGCTGCCACTGGTCGCCCACGAACTCGTGCACGCCTGCCAGGACGCGCGCGACGGCGGCATCGCCGGTCGCTTCGATCCCGCGCACGGCACGCTCGACCTCGCGATGGCGCGGCGCTGCGCGCTGGAGGGTGAAGCCGAGATCGCATCGTTCCTCGCGCTCCAGGGCCCCGACGCGGCCAGCCGGCTCACGGCGATGCGTGCGGCGAGCAAGGTCGAAGGGTTGCTCGCCGGCGAACTGACCGGCCTGATCTACGCGGTCGGTCGCGAGCTGGCGCTGGCGCGCCACGCCGCGGGCGGCCTCGACGCGGTGCGCGCGGTCTGGCAGGCGCCGCCGGCCTCGACCGAGCAGGTGATGCACCCGGCGAAGTACGGTGTCGACGTGCCGACGGCCGTCGTCCTGCCGGCGGTCGATGGCTGCAAGGCGGCGACGCGGACGACGATCGGCGAGCTGCTGACGTTCAACGTGCTGCGGCAGATCGGCGTCGCGCGCGACGATGCCGCGATCGCCGCGGCCGGCTGGGACGGCGATGAGATGGTCGTCTACGAGGCGGACGGGCAGCCGGGCAGCGTGTGCGCCTGGCGCACCGTCTGGGACCGCGCCGAAGACGCTGCCGACTTCGCCGGCCGCATCGACGGCCACGAGTTCGGCACGGTCGCGACGGCCGGCAGGATCGTCGACTTCGTCGCCGGCCCGGCCGAGCTGCGCGACCGCGTCGCCGCCGTGCTGCAGCAGCACCGCGAGCAACCGGCCGAGGTCGCGGCGGACATCGCGAGCACGGTCGCGGCCGAAGCCGAACTGCGCGCCAACGCCGACCACAGCGCGGTCGAAGGATCCGTCTGGCGGCTCGACGATCTCGGCCTCAGCGTGCCGGTCCCCGACGGCTGGCGGCTCGAGGAGATCAACGGCCTGAAGATGCTGATCGACCCGGAGTCGGCGAAGCGCGGGTTCGCGCGCAACGCCAACGTCATGGCGCTGCCGCGCGGCGACGCCAAGGACCTCGCCGCACTGGTCGAGGGCAACCGCGCGCAGCTCGAGCAGATGCACATGACCGTCGACGGCATCACGACCGAGAAGCGGGGTGAGACCGAGGTCCTGATCTGCGAATACCACGGCAAGATCGGCCGGATGCCGGCCGTGCACGCGATCCTGCTGATCTACCTGCGCGGCGACCAGCAGGTCGTGATGACCGCGACCGGCAAGGCGGACGCATGGGACGTGGACGGCCCGATGCTCCGCAAGCTGATCGAGAGCGTCACGATCGCGCCCCAATGACTCAGGAACCGGCAGCTCAGAAACCGGCCGTTCGGGCGCCGTCCTCGCGCACCAGCTCGAAGCCGCCGCGCGCCTCGACGCCGCCCGGCGCGAGCGGCGGAATGTGCCATTCGCCGGTCAGGCGGTCGCCGGTCGCATCGATCCGGCCGCTGTAGAACACGCGGTGGTCCGGCACGCGCATCGACCATTCGCCGTGCCCGGGCAGGCGCAGCGTGTTGGTGTGCACGCCCTGGTAGCGCTTCTCGAACGTGACCGAACGCCCCGCGACGTTGCCCTCGACGACCGACCACTCCGGCAACGACGTCATCGTCTCGGCTTCGCCGAGCGTTTGGCGCGCCCCGGATTCGTCTTCGCCCTGCACCGTCGCAGCACCCATCAGCAACGTGTCTTCGTCGCGCATGCGGCCGACGATCGCGGCGCCGCGCTGGGCGACGTCGAGCGCGATGCCGTGGCGCTGCCCCATCTGCTCGTAGAAGCCGCGCCAACGGCCCGTGAGATCGACCGGCGCCGGGCTCATGCCGCACCCCGCAGCGTCCGCAGCAGACCGACGATCGCGACCAGCAGCAGGACGAGGCCGAACGGCACCAGCGTGATGCCGAGGCCCGGATCGCCGTCCGCGACGCCGAGGCCGGCCAGCAGGAAGCCGCCGGGCAACGCGATGCTCGCGCCGAGCAGACACGCCGACGCCAGCGTCGGCGCGCGGTCGCCGCTGCGCGGCAGCGACACGGCGAAGGCGACGTGCACCAGCGCCAGGAACGTGCCGTGCGCGTGGGCCAGCCGCCACAGCAGCCGGCGCGTCTCGTTGCCGACGGCGAGGTACCAATCGACCTTGAAGCCGTGCAGGGCCTCGAGCACGCCGCCGAGCACGACGAAGACCAACAGACTCAGCCAGCCGAAGGTCAGGTGGCGGCGGCGCAACGCGGCGAAGTCGACGGGTTCGGCGGTCATTCGGCGAGGTAGACGGGACGGTCGTCGCGGCGGGCGTAGAGGCGGTCGAACGCGGTCTGCACGAGGCCGCGTTCGTCGACCAGCAGGGCCGGGCGCGCGGCGCCACGATACCCAGAGCGCCAGCGCTGCTGCACGCGCTCGACGTGGGTTCGCGCCGTTCCGGGCGCGGCGAGGAAGTCGTAGCCGGTGAGCGCCGCCGCACCGTCCGGCAGGCTGCGCAGCGAGCGCGCCGCGCCGAAGCGGACGACGTAGTACGGATCGTCGAGCAGCCGCGCGAGGTACGGCGCAAGCCAATCGCTGCCCGCGACGGCCTGCGCCTCGGGCCGGCCGAACGCCCAGGCGGCGAGCGCGCGCTGGCCGGCGTCGCCGGTCATCAGCCAGCGCACCGCCGCGGCGACCTCGCGCTGGTCGGCGTCGAGCGGCGGCAGGGCGCGGCCCCAGTCGGCCTGCAGCCGTTCAACGGTCCACTGCAGCGAGCGATCGAGGTGGCACAGGTTGCAGGCGTTGGGTCGGCCGGTCGCCAGCTCGGTCGCGACGTCGGGGCTGGTGATCGTATGGCTGCGCTCGGCCTTCATCAGGCCGAACGACGTGAACGGCATGTGGCACGCGTAGCACGCGCTGCCCGACGACGTCGGCGCATGGTGCGTGTGCGCCGCGAGCGCCGCGCCGTCGACGAACCGTTCGTGGCACTGCGTGCAGGCGCGGTTGTCGTGCGCTTCGGGCCGCAGCTGGTCGTCGCGCCAGGCGTCGTCGACCACGCCGTCGTCGGCGTGCAGCCGGTGGCACGAGGTGCAATCGATCTGTCGCGCCGGATCGCCGTGCACGTAGCACGGCGACTGCCGCAGGCCGCTGAACTCGCGCCCGGTCAGGCGCACCTGGCCATCGCTCCAGAACGAGCTGGCGAAGAAGTGCGGGTTGCGCTGCAGCTCGCGGCGCAGCTCCGGCGCGTCGCGATCGCCGGGACCGATCAGCAGGTGCGTCGCGGCGAGTTCGCGGCCCGGCACGAACGGCGAACCCGCCTCGCGCCAGCGGTCGAAGTGTTCCTGACGCAGGATCGACACCGCGTGGCAGTGGCCGCAGACCTGCGCCGACCGCGCCGGCGGCAGCGTGGCCGGGTTGACGATCGTGTCGTCGGCGCCAGCGGCGCGGGCCGCGTAGCGGCGCAGCGGGTTGCGATTGGCCGCGACGTGCCGCGCGCCCGGGCCATGGCACGCCTCGCAGGCGATGCCGAGCTCGGCGACGTGCGTGTCGTTGCGATCGACGTCGATGCGCGGCCGCGGCGCGGTCGCGTGGCACATCGTGCAGCTCTGGCTCCAGGTGCCGGGCTCCGGCGGATCGCGGAACTCGGGCGGCAGCACGAACACCGTCGTCAGCGGCAGCCAGATGCCCTCCTCGATCTTGAAGCACATCGGCACCGGCGCCAGTTCGCGGCCCTTGCCGGTCGAGTACCACAGCACCTGCAGGTGGTGCGAACCGGTCAGCTGTTCGACCGGGCGGTCGACGTCGGTCGGCGCCGCGCCGCCGCGATGGAACGTGGCCCACAGGGTGTCGCCGCGCCAGGCGAGCACGACCGGCGCGCCGAACCAGTCGAGTTCGAGTCGCTCGAACTGCGGCACCAGGCTCGCGCGCGTCGCGACCTGCGTCATCGTGCGATGGAACGAGCCGTGCCACGAAGCGTGCTCCGCGGGGTGGCAGGACCGGCAGTTCGCCGAACCGACGTAGTCGCCTTCGGCCGCGACCAGCGGACGCTCGGCCGGCGGCTCGGCCGCGGGCCGTTCGCGCAGCGCCGCCGCGACGACCACGGCGACGGCCCCGACCGACAGCAGCAGGCGCGCCAGCAGGGCGCCGGGGCCACGCCCGCCGCAGGCCCACAGCGGAACCGCGGCAGCGATGGCGACCACGGCGACCAGCACGACACCCATGCCGCGGAGTCTACGGCCGGATCGCGCGCGCCGGAGCGCAACTTGAAGTGGGTTTGGCCGAACCCTCATGCGCACCGCCGATGACTCGCGCACATGGACCAAGGCCAAAGCTCCTCGCCTTCCCACGGCAACCGCTGCGACGTGCCGACCGCCGACCTCGAACGCGTGCCGGTGCAGGGCGCCCTGCTGCTGGCCATCGACGTGGCGCCGCCGGCGCTCGCGGCGACGCCGCTGCTGACCGCGCTGCGCGCGCGCCGCGCCGACGTGCTGGTCGCCGGCGCCGACACCGCCGGCCGCCACCTCGCCCGCGGCTGCGCGGTGCTGGTCGCGGCCGGCCCGTGGTCGGAGCCGGACGGCTGGCGGGCGCTGGCCGACGCGCAACGGCGCGCCGGCTGCGCGGTCGCCCCGATCCACCTCGGCAGCGACGCGGCCTGCCAGCAGGCGCGGATCGGCCACCCGATCGCCGCCGACCGCCTCGCCCGCAGCGGTGACGACCTCGCCGCACGCACCGACTACCTGCGGCTGCGCGCCGAGCTGCAGTCGCGCCGCACCGGCGACCGGCGCCCGGCGCTGGCCCGCGCCGCGGCGCCCGCACCGATCGCGCTGCGCGCCCCCGCCGAGGTGCTCGCGGCCGAGATCGCGGCGCTGCCGGCCGACGACCTGCTGGTCACCGGCAATGGCATGCAGGTGTTCTGCAGCACCGCCGCCGCGATCCCGCAGGTCCTGCTGGAGATCGGCCGCCTGCGCGAGCTGACGTTCCGCGCCGTCGGCGAAGGCAGCGGCACGCCGCGCGACCTCGACCGCCACGATTCCTACTACCGCCACCTGTTCGTCTGGGATGGCGCGGCGCGCGAGGTCGTCGGCGCCTACCGGCTCGGCTGCACCGACGAGCTGCTGCGGCGCGGCGGCCCTGGCGCGCTCTACACGAACGCGTTCTACGAGTTCCGGCCGCAGTTCTGGGACCGCGTCTCGCCGGCGCTGGAGCTCGGCCGTTCGTTCGTGCAGCCCGCCTACCAGCGCGGCTTCGCGCCGCTGCTGCTGCTGTGGCGCGGCATCGGCGCATTCGTCGCGCGCCACCCGCGCTACCACCGGCTGTTCGGCACCGTCAGCATCAGCGCCGACCACCACGCGACGTCGGTCGCGCTGATGCTCGACCACCTGGCGACGCACTGCCTCGCCGACGAGCTCGCGCCGTTCGTCCGCTCGCGCCAGCCGTGGCGGGGCGACGCGGCGGCGCCGGCCCGCAGCTGGCAGCCGCAGCAGATCGCCGACCTCCACGAGGTGTCGTCGCTGGTCCGCGAACTCGAGACCGGCCGCAACGGCGTGCCGGTCCTGATGGAGCAATACCTGAAGCTCGGCGCGCGGCTGCTCGGCAGCAACCAGGACCCCGATTTCCACACGGTCGACGCGCTGGTGCTCGTCGACCTGCTGCGGGCCCCTGCCCACCTGCAGACGCGATACCTCGGTGCCGAGGGGGCCGAGCGCCTGCGCCGCTGCCACGCCGAGCCGCCGTCGTCCGTGGCCTGAACCCGGCGGGCCCCGATCGCCCCGTTCGGGGCTTCCTTGGCTACACTTCGGCCCCCCACGCCGACCCCGCCGAAGATGCCCGTGAACCACCTGCTCGCTCCCACCCTGCCGCTCGCGGCCCTGTTCGCCACCGCCGCGCTGCCGGCGCAGTATCTCTACAACCAGCAGGTCGGACTGGTCACCGGCCCGACCGTGATGACCGAAGGCTGCCTGCTGACCGATCTCGACCAGGACGGCGATCTCGACGTCGTGTTCGCCAACGGCTACGTGCTGTCGAGCACCGGGCAGGCGATCCTGCCGACGGTGCTGATCAACAAGATCAACCAGGGTCTCGGCCTCGTCGACGAGACCGCGACCCGCCTGCCGGCGACGGCGATCAAGGCGACGCTGGCGCTGGCGTGCGACGTCGACGGCGACGGCGACCTCGACCTGGTGTTCTCGTGCAATGGCCCGAGCCAGCAGCGGCTATACATCAACAATGGCTCGGGCGTGTTCACCGACGAGTCGGTGGCGCGCCTCGGCACGCTGAACATCGCCGCGGCCGGCTGCGCCTTCGGCGACGTCGACCAGGACGGCGATCTCGATCTGTTCTTCAACGACGAGCTGACCAACGGCCAGCTCAAGCTGCTGCTGAACGACGGCACCGGCCACTTCACGAACGTCACCGCGACGCACGTCGCCGTCGCGCCGAAGACCAACCAGCAGGACGTCGTGCTGTGCGACATCGACGGCGACTTCGACCTCGACGTGTTGAACATCGGCAAGTCGGCGGGCCAGCAGATCTTCTTCAACGACGGCACGGGCCACTTCCTGACCATGACGACGGCGCTGCTGCCGGCCGGCACGGGCCTGACCTACGAAGCGGAGGCCGCCGACCTCGACCACGACGGCGACCTCGACGTCACGATGCTGTCGGTCTCGGGCCTGACCGACACCGTGCTGCGCAACGAGCTGGTGCCGTCGGGCACGCTGTCGTTCACGAACCTGACCACGGCGCTGACCGGCGGCAACGGCGACGACGACAACGAATGGGTGTTCGTCGACGCCGACGACGACGGCGACCTCGACATCGTCAACGGCTCGCTGCAGTCGAACGGCGAGAAGCTCTACATCAACAACGGTGCGTTCTCGTTCGCGCGGGCGACCGGCACGGCGGGCTTCTCGCCGCTGGTCGACTCGACGCTCGACGTCGCGGTCGGCGACGTCAACGGCGACGGCGTGTTCGACATCCTGACCGCGCAGGGCGAATCCGGCGTGTTCACGAACCGCCTCTACTACGGCACCGGCCCCGCCGACACGCACCCGCCGCGGTTCGTGCACGTCGAGCAGCTGCCGGCGATCGCGACCAACCCGCAGGGCCCGTGGGCGGTCCGCGCCGTGATCCAGGACTCGGCCGTCGACGACGGCGAGACGTCGGTCGCGTCGGCGACGATGAACTGGACGATCGTGCACCGCGGCGGCGTGCTTACCGGCACCACGCCGCTGCGCTGCCGCGGCGGCCTGCTGTTCCGCGCCGACCTCACGCCGCCGCCCGGTGTGCTGATGAACGGCGCGCAGGTGACGTTCACGCTGTCGGCGACCGACCGCCGCGGCAACACCGCGACCACGCCGGCGCAGTCGTTCGGCGTCTGCGGCATCGACACCTATGGCGTCGGCCTCGGCGGCCTCAACACCTCGTCGCTGGCCGGCTCCGGCTCGACCTCGCCCGGCGGCCTGGTCTCGATCGCCTGGGGCGGCGCCGCCCCGCTGGCGATCGGCGCGCTCGGCGTCTCGCTGGACCGCGCCGCGGCACCGCTGCCCGGTGCCACGCTGCTGGTCGATCCGAACCTGTTCGTGACCATCCTGACGGTCGCCACCAACGCCGGCGGCACCGGCAACTTCCCGATCGCCATCCCGGTCACGCCCTCGCTGGTCGGGCTCCGGCTGACGTTCCAGGCCTTGTTCGATCCGCCGACGTCGCTGACGAACGGCGTCGAACTCGTCCTCTGCCCGTGAGCGCTCAGCGGCCCGGCGCGGCCGTGAGCTCGCGGCGGGCCGAGCTGAGCAGATCCTTCGCCTGCACGTTGCCGGGGTCGAACTCGAGCACGCGCTCCCAGTCGCCGATCGCGGCGACGACGTCGCCGCGGCCGTAGGCGAGCAGCGCGCGCTGGTGCAGGAGGCGCGCCAGCCGCACGCGCACCCGCAGCTCGTCGGGCG
>CAYMRG010000018.1:20320-20841 GCA_964392555.1 uncultured candidatus Brocadiaceae bacterium | reverse complement strand
CTGGCCGCGGCGCTGCGCAGCGGCCACCTCGCCGGGGCGGCGATCGACGTCTTCCCGCAGGAGCCGACGCCGGTCCAGGCCGAGTGGCAGACCGAGCTGGCTGGCCTGCCGAACGTGCTGATGACGCCGCACATCGGCGGCAACACGCTCGAAGCGCAGCGCAACATCGGGCTCGAGGTCGCGCACGCGCTGACGACCTACATCGATCGCGGTTCGACCGAAGGCGCCGTCAACTTCCCGCCGATCAACCTGCCGCCGCGCGTCGACACCCACCGCATCCTCAACGTGCACCGCAACGTGCCCGGCGTGCTCGCGTCGGTGACGGCGATCGTCAGCGAGCTGGGCGCCAACATCGAGGCGCAGCAACTCGGCACGACGCGCGACATCGGCTACCTGGTGATGGACGTCGACCGGCAGCTCTCGGACGCGGTGCGCGAGCGCATCGCGGCGCTGCCGGTGAGCGTCAAGACGCGGATCCTGTACTGAGCCGGATCGCGCCGCGATCCGGCCGCCAGGATCAG
>CAYMRG010000018.1:0-20310 GCA_964392555.1 uncultured candidatus Brocadiaceae bacterium | reverse complement strand
GCGCGCCGGGCGACCTTCCGGCCAGTCTTCGACCAGGATCAGACCGAGCCGATCGTCAGCTTGACGGCGTTCGCGGTCAGCAGGCCCAGCGCATTGACGCCGGGCGTGAACAGCGCGCCCTGCGTGAACAGCTCGAAGCCGACCAGCGACTGGGTCGACGGGATCGGCAGGCTCCAGGTCGGCGTCAGGCCGCCGATCGAGAACACCTCGAGCGCGTCGGTCGCGGCGTGCAGCTTGCAACCGGGCGCACCGATCACGGCCAGGTCCAGCGGCGTCGTGTAGCCCGACCAGCCGATGATCGCGAGGCCGATGCTGCTCGCCGGGTTGACGAGGTTGCCGAGGTCGATGGTCTGCGTCGTGCCGAGCACCGGCCGGTTGGCCGCGGTCCACGACAGCGGCAGCGCCTCCGGGCCGATGTGCTGCGGCAGGGTCGCCGACAGGTCGACGTTCGGCGGCGTCACCGTCGAACCACCGCCGTAACCGGTGCAGCACAGCGACGGCTGGTTGGTCGCGACCAGGTAGCGGTATTCGGCCGAGCCGTCGGCGCGCAGCACGAGCTGGAAGGTGTTGCCGGCGCCGGTGCCGGTGCTGGGCAGCACGTTGAGCCACGTCAGGTAGACGGCCGAGTTCGACGGATCGATGTCGTAGTGGCACGAGCCACCCAGCGCCGGATTCAGGTTCTGCCACATCGGTGCGAACCGCGCCGGGTTGTTGGCGAGGTAGAACGTGATCGGGATGCTGCCCGTGTCGGTGCTGGTGCCGTTCAGCCAGGCGAAGCCGTTCGACGACATCTTGACGACCGCGGTCGAGCCACCCGGGAAGTTGAACGTGAACGGCAGGTTGCACGTCGCGAGCTGCTCGTCGCCGAGGCCGAGGTTGGCCGAGACCGGCGCGAACCACGCGCTGGTGCCGTGGTCGACGAGGTAGCCGTTGCTGGTCGGCGTGAACGCGAGCACGTTCGCGGCCAGCGCGGTGCCGCCGAGGTCGAAGCCGCCGATCGTGAACTGCTGCGACAGGCTGGCGTGCTGCTCGTAGCAGCCCGAACCGTACGAGGTCGCCAGCGCGGCCTGACCGCCGAGGTTCGGCCGATAGTTCATCAGCGTGCAGCGGATGCGACGCGCCTGCTCGGCCGTGAAGTTGGTCATGCAGGTGTCGTCGGTGTAGTCCATGTAGTTGTGGAACGGATCGGGCGAGCCACAGGTCGTCGACGAACCCGGGCAGCCGAACACCGCCGTCGATTCGTTGTTGGTGTCGCAGATGCGGTCACCGCCCGAGTAGCACGAGCCGGCGGCGCAACCGCCCTGGAACGTGTGGAACAGCCCCAGGTAGTGGCCGACCTCGTGGGTCGTCGTGCGACCCGTGTTGTACGGCGGCAGTGAGCCCGGCCGACCGAACGTCGAGTAGAGGATGACGACACGGTCGGCGAGCGTGTTCAGCACGCTGCCACCCTGCGGCAAGTCCGGCACGTAGCCGAGCACACCGCCGCCACCGGCGTTGTTCGTGTAGATGTTGAGGTAGCGGTCGGTCGGCCAGCCGATCGAGTTCCAGTAGGAACCGGAGTCGGCGAACCAGGTGGCGTTCGTGTGGTGCGTGATGCCCGTGGTCGGGTTGCCGTTCGGGTCGACGGTGGCGAGGTGGAACTGCACCTTGGTGTCGACGCCGCCAGCGCCCGGCGTGCCCGCCAGCCCGCGGAAGTCCTCGTTCAACACCGTGATCTGGCTCTGCACCAGCGTGTCCGACAGGTTGCCGGTGCCGGACGTGTTCTGGATCACGTGCACGACGACCGGGATGTCGATGATGTTGGTCGGCGCATAGGCAGCCGACGGGTTGGTCAGGTTGTACGAGCAGTCCGACGGATTGACCTGCGGGAACAACGGACCGATGCCTTCCGGAGTGCCGCAGCGGAACAGGTTGGTTCCTGGGATCTGGGCGTTGGCGGGTGGCGTCGGTGCCTGCGCGAGCGCGTTCGTGCCGAGCAAGGAGAGCGCCACGAGGGTGGCGGCAGGGAGGCGGTCTGTCATGGTAAGTGGAAACGAAAAGGGGCAATCAGACGAGGCGCGGCGATGATAGCCCGGGAAGCGTGCCGCGGAAGGATCCCCACCCCCCAACACCTCGCCTTTGTAGTTCCTGTTGCGTAGCACCGAACTCACGAACGCGCGCCGCGGCCGGGGTCGAAGGCGTGACGGCATGCCGGTTGCCGTGCGCGCGCCCCAACGATGCCCGCCCACACCAAGCCGCTGTGCGCCGCGATTGCCGTTCTGGCCAACGTCTCCCTCGCCAACGCCCAATCGCCTGCCGATCCCTGTGCCCAATCCTTGCTCCGCGGCGATCTGGCGGCCGCGCACGCGGCCGCGGCGAGCGCCGACGACCCCGCGCTCCGCGCCCGCCTGGAAGCCGCCCTGATCGAACCCGGCGCGCGCGCCCAGGCACTGCTGGCCGTGGCGCAGACGTTCGCCGACAGCCCGGAAGCCGATCGCGCGTTGCTCGCCGGCGCGGCAGCGCTTGCCATGCGCCAGTCGCGTGGCGAGGTCGTGCCGGAACTCGCGGCCTGGCTCGAGAGAGAAGGCGACTACGACGACGAGACGGAGCCTGCGGTCCCGGTGCTCGTGCCGGCCTTCGCGCGGGCGATCGCGGCACGTCGCGCGGCCGACGGTGATGCGGCCCGCCTCGACGAGGCGCAGCGACTGCTCGACATCGCGCGCATCGCCAGGGCGTCGCTCGATCCGTCGCGCGTCGCCCCCGGTGCGTCTTGGCCGCTGCCCGAGCGACGCGAGAATCTGCAACTGCGCGCGTGGCGTTGGGCGCCGGGCCCCGTGGCGTGGCCAGACCTGCTGGCGCTCGGCGAACCGACGCTCACGCGCGATCTGCCGCGCGCCGCGACGACGGCGATTCCCGGCCTGCCGATGGGCAACTGGCTCGTCGAGCTGACCTCACCGGCCACGAGCTGGCGTTCGCTGAGCATGCTCGAGGTCGCGGCGATCGAGGCCATCGCGCTGTGCGATGGCGAGCGCATGGTGGTCGCCGCGCACCGCAACGGTCGTCCGCTTGCGAACGGTCGCTGGAGCCCGGACGCCCCCACGTTCACCCTCGGCGGCGAGTTGGGCGACGCACCGACGCTCGCCCCCTGGCCGGACTCCGTCCCCGGCGCCGCGCGCGCGCTGATGATCAGCGAGGGTGACGAGAACACCTGGCTCGTCGTCGCGTCCCCACGCACCCAGGAACGCTTCGCCCCGAGCCCGTGGCTCGCGCACATCGCCCTCGACGCCCCCCTCCACCGCGCCGGTGACGAGGTGCAGGGCCGCCTCGTGCTGCGGCGCGCCAGCTACCGCGGCGACGGCCTCGACGCCGAGATCCTCGACACGCAGGTCGCCGCGCACCAGGCCGTGCGGATGATCGCGTTCGCGGGCAGCGACGAGGAGATCACCCTCGATGGCGCGACCGACGAACACGGCGTGTATGCCTTCGCCGTCGAGATCCCCGAACCCTTCGGCAAGGCGCAGGCCGAGTTCCGCTTCGTCGATCCCCGCAGCGATCCGGTCTCTGAACTCGCAACGGCTTGGGTCGCGGTCCGCGAGTTCGTTCGTCCTGCCGTCGTCGCCACGGTGACCGGGCCGGAGGTGGCCACGCGCGACGCGGCGGTCCCCACTGTCGTGTTGCAGGCGCATTGGGCGAGCGGTGCGCCGGCCGCGAACCTGCCGGTCGAGGTCCAAACGCTGGTTTGGAGCAAGGTGGGACACTTTCCGGTCGAGAGCGCCGCGCTGGCGACCGACGGCGAAGGGCGCGTGACGGCCACGCTGTCGCTGGAGCACCGGCCAAACGCCATCCAGGTGTGGTTCACGGTCGCGCTGCCCGACGGCACCAGCCAGGAGTTCCGCCACACGGTCCGGATCGTCGAGGACCTCGCCGCGGCAGCTCCCGACCGGAGCCCCCCACGCGAACGCCTCACGGCGCCCGCCGAACCCGCAGTCGTCGGCCAGCCGGTCCGGATCGCACTCCACGGCGACGCCAACGACACGATGCTGGTCGTCGCGGGGCGCGGCGCCGGCTCGCGCGCGCAGGTCGTACAGCTCGACGCCGCTGGCGAAGGGTTCGCCACGATCGTGTCCACACGCGCCGAATGGCCCTGGCTCGACGTCACCGCGGCCGATGCCTACCGCGCGGAATCGTTGCGCGTGCCGCTGCACCTCGCACCGCCGCAACCACCGTGCATCGACCTCACCGACACGGCGCGACCGGGCGAAACCGTTCGCGGCCGCGTGCAGACCGCACCCGGAACCGTCGTCACCGTCGTGGTCGCCGACGAACGCCTCTACGACCTGCAGCCCGACGCGACGCGGGATCCCGCCGACGCACTGCGGCCGCGCGCGCCGATCCCGGCGTGGCGACACGCCGCGAACGCCCACGCGCAGGATCCCGCCGATCTGCTCGGCGCGATGCTCGAAGACGGTGCAGTGCCCCTGCCCGATCGCCCCGCGCAGCGCCGCAACTGGGCCAGCTCCGGCGGCCCGGCAGCCGCTTCGCTCGCGGCCCCCACGCGCACGACGTTCCGCGCCGTGGCGACCTTCGCGACGGTCGTCGCCGACGCGACCGGCACCGCCGACGTGCCCATTACGTTGCCCGACGACCTGACGACGTGGCGCGCGACGATCTTCGCCGTGCAGCCCGATGGCGAGGCGTTCCGCGCGCAGCGCGCGATCACCACGCGGCTGCCGCTCGCGCTCGAGCCGCTGCTGCCGCGCGTGCTGCGCGCCGGCGACGCGGTGGCGATGCCGGTCGTGGTCGACCGCGCAGCGACCGCCGCGGCCGCTGGCGACCGGGCGCAGGTGACGATCGGCAGCGACGCGACGTCGCTCGCCGTCGACGGCGGCGAACGCGCACTCGCGGTGCCCGCTGGCGGCGCTCGCACGCTCACCGTGCCGCTGCACGCCAGCGCCGCCGGCAAGGCCGCGATGTCGTTCGCCGTGACCCTCGGCGAGCACGCCGACCGCTCGCGCCGCATCCTCGCGATCGCACCCGACGCGGTCGCGACCGCCTGCGTGGTCGGCTCGGTCGGCACGGGCGAAGTCGCCTGTGACGCACCGGCCGCCATCGCCGCGGACGCCGGCCTCGAGGTCACGGTGCTCGGCGGCGGCCGCGCCGCCTGGCGCGCGATCGCCGCGCGGCTCGAGGAGTATCCCTACGGCTGCGCCGAGCAGACACTGTCGCGACTGCTGCCCTTCTTCGCCGCCGCGCGCGGCGCACGCGAACACGGCACGCCACCGCCGAGTCGCGACGACGCGTTCCAGAAGCGCCTGCGCAGCGGCATGCTGCGCCTCCGCGAGCTGCAGCACGGCCATGGCGGCTTCTCGTTCTGGACGCGCGGGGCGATCGACGCCGGCATCACGGCGCTCGTCCTGCACGGCCTCGCCGTCGTGCGCGAAGGCGGCGTCGATCCGCGCGAGTTCGGCCTCGGCTGCGATCCGACCGCGGCGCCGTTCGCCGAGGCCATCGCCGCGACGCACCGCAGCCGCGGCGCCATCGCGACCGACGAGGACGTGCTCGCCGCCGAACTGGTCGCCGCGTGCCTGCGCTACCGGCCCGACCACGCCGACGTGTGCGCCGCCGCGAACGATCTGGTCGACGCCGGCTCGAACCTGCCGCCCGGCCTGCTCGCCCGCCTCGGCCTCGCGGTCCTGGCCGCCGGTGACGCCGGCCGGGCCGCCGTCTGCCTCGATCGCCTCGACCGCGTTGCGGTGCCCGACGCGTTGCCGCCGCACGGCTTCCCGGGCGAGGATCCGCTCGCCGTGCAGGCGCTGCGGCTGGAACTCGCGCACCGCCTGCACCGCGACACCGCGACGCTCGCCGCCGACGTGCTGCTGCAGTGCCTGGCGGGGCATGGCTCGACCTGTGCGACCGGCGCGGCGCTCGCCGCGCTCGCTCTCGTGTTGCCCGACGAAGCCCGAACCGATGCCGACACGCTGGTGACCGTGACGGCCGGCGAGACGACCAGGCAGGTGTCCCTTACCGCGGCGAACGGGTTCGCCGCGCGCGTGCACATGCCCACCGTCGCGCTGGTCCGCGCCGCAGGCCCCAGCGGCCAGACCCTGCTGCTGCGCCTCACCGGCGAGCACCGCGAGCGCGCCTCCGACCACGCGGCCTGGCAAGGCGGCCTCGTCGTCGAGCGACGCCTGCTGCGCCCGCGCGGCAAGGAGTTCGCAGCGTTGGACCCTCGCGCGGTCCCTGGCGGCGAACGACTCGTGCTGCGGCTCCGGGTCGCCGCGCCCACCACGGCCCGCTACGTCGTCGTCGAATGCCCGTTGCCCGCGGGCTTCGAGCCGCTCGGCGACGGGCGTGGCGTCGTCCGCTTCGACGACCGCATCGTCTTCACCATCGACCGCCTCGATGAGCGCGGCGCGACATTCGACATCCCGGTGGCCGCGCAACTCGCGGGCACCGTGGTGTGGCCGCCGACGACCGCCGCGCCGATGTACGCGAGCGGCTGCAGCGGTGGCACCGCCGGCGCGATCCTGACCGTTCTGCCTCCGGCTGCCAGCGAACACCCCTGTGCGGGGACGTTCGGCACCGCACCGGCAGAACCGGCGCCAGCAGCCGAGGACACCGGCCTCGCTCGGCAACTGCGCGACGCACGCCGCAGCGCGCTCGACGCGCTGGGCCTCGCCGACCCGGCGGAACGCGACCAGGCCTTCGCCGCGGCGATCGGTACATTCGCGGCGCTCGCGCCGAGCGAGCCCGCGACGGTGCTCGACTCCTTGACCGGCCTGGTGCGTAGCCTCGACGAGCGACTCGACGATGCCGACGGCTCGCGCGCCGCCCCGCTCAGGACGCGCGCCCAGCTCGCCTGGCTCGACCTCTTCGCGTCGGTCGAAGGAGCCTTCCTCACCGCGCCGAGTGACGAGGACGCCTGGATCGCGGAGGTCCTCACCGACGCGCTCGACGTCTGGCCCGGCAGCGAAGGTCGCGAACGGCGTCTGGCGCGCGTCCTGCACGCGGCCGCTGCGCGGCCGATCAGCTTCCCCGAGAGCTGGCTCGATCGGTTCGCCACGCCGCTCGCAGACCACGATGCACGCAGCGAGTTGCTCGCCGCGCTGCCGATCCTCTCCCGATACCAGGTTGGCAAGGCCCTCAACCTGCTCCCGCCAGAGGATCTGGCGTCCGTCCCACCACCGCTGCTGATGCGCCTGTTGCCCAACCAGGTCCTAACCGACCCCGTGATCGCGGTCTGGCTGCGCACGTCGGCCGGGCGCGACGAACTGGCGCGGGGCCTGGAGGATCCGGCGTTCCTGGGGATCTACGCGCAGGACCTCGTGCCCGCGATGCCGGCAGAACTGTGGGCTCGCGTGCCGCTGGCGAGCTTCGAACAGGTCGCCGACGAGGTCGATCTGCGCGACGAACTCGTCGCCCGGCTCGCCGCGTCCAGGTTCGCGACGGCGGAACTGCAGCAGGCGCTGCTGACCTCGCGCGACCCGAACTGGCAGGCCATGCTGGCGCGCGCGCTCCGGCAACGCGGCGTTCGCGACCTGCCGCCGCCGCCCGCCGACGCGGCGCCGTGGACGCCGTTCTGGCCGCGCGCGATCGCGCTCGGGGCAACGGACGCCGACGGCGCCGCGCGCCTGCTGCGCGACCTCGACCTGGCGGGCCAGCAAGACGCCGACGCGATCCGCGCCGTCGCCCTGCCGATCGTCGCCGCGCACGGCGACATCGCGCAGATCCGGCCGTTCGCCGGCGAACTCGACGAAGCCACATGCGCCGCGCTGTTCGCCCGGCTGAACGCGCCTTCGCGTCGCGCGCTGCTGGCGACAGTCGAAGCCGACCTCGCCGGCCTGCCGCTCGCCAGCGATCGCGAAGACTGCGACGCGATCTGGGCGTACGGCCTGCGCCGCGACGATCCGTGGGCCGCTGCCACCGCCCTGGCTCGCACGGACCAGGGCCTCGCCTTCCTCCGCGAACAGATCGATCCCGCCGACGCGACCGAGCACGCGCAGGACGCGCGCCGCGCCTACGCGGCGGAACTGGGGCTCGATGCCGACACCCTCGCGCCGCCGAGCGACGCACCGTGGCAACCCGAACTCGACGCGGCCCGCCGCCACGGCTTCGCCCAGGCCTTCACCGACGAAACGCGCCAGCGGCTCGCCCACATCCGACGGCTCCGCGGGATCGACTGACTGTCGGGCGAATGCGGAAGGTGACGCCACCGCAACCTTCCCGCCGCGTCGGGATGGACAGGCCGCGGCCAGCCTGAGAACCTCTGCGTTCCACTCCCCCGGAGACCACACCATGCCCAAGACCTCCCCCTGCGTGCTCGGCAGCGCGCTCCTCTTCCTCGCCAGCACGGCGACCGCCCAGGCCACGATGACCCCGCTCGCCACGTTCGGCAGCGGCGGCTGGATCGCCCCCGGCGCTTCGCCGTACGTCACCATCGGCAACACCGAACGCGGCCTCGCCTACAACCCGATCACCGGCAACCTGGTGCTCGTGTCGCGCGCCAACGTCGCCGGCGTGAGCAACAACGTCCGCGTGATCGACGGCATGACCGGTGCGGACCTGTTCGGCCTCGATCCGACCGGCATCGCCGGCGGCACGTTCGCGGTCAACATGGTCGGCGTCGCCGACGACGGCGCGATCTACGTCGGCAACCTGTCGACGGCCGCGACCACCAACTTCAAGGTCTACAAGTGGGATTCGGAGGCGCTCGGCGCCGTCCTGCCGCCGACCGTCGTGTTCGACGCGCTGTCGGGCGTGACGCGCACCGGCGACACGTTCGCGGTCCAGGGTGGCCTCGCCACGCCGGCGCAATTCGCCGCCGCGGGCTCGAACAACGTCAGCGCCAGCAACTTCGCCGTCGGCTCGCTCGACGGCCTCAACACCGTGACCGCGTTCCTGTCGGTCCCGGGCACGGCCACGGCGACCAACGACTACCGGCTCGGCCTGACGTTCGTCGACGCGACGACGCTGATCGGCACGCAGGGCGCCACCGGGCGCATGACCACGTTCGACACCACGACGGCGAGCGCCAGCGTCGTCGCCTCGCCGGTGCTCGGCGGTGCGAGCCGCCGCGCGATGGACTACGCGATGTTCGGCACGCGGCCGGTGCTCGCCGTGATCGACACCGTCAGCTCGATCGTCACGGTGCTCGACATGACCGACCCGAACGCGCCGGTCGCGCTGGCCTCGGCGACGGCGACCGGCGGCGCGCTGACGGCCAACGTCAACGGCACGGGATCGGTCGCCTGGGGCTCGGTCGGCACGAACTCGGGCATCCTCTACGCGATGAACTCGAACCAGGGCATCCAGGCGTTCGTCGTCGACCTGAACCCGACCGCGGCGGTCAACCTCTACGGCACCGGCTGCGACGGCATGGGCCTCGCCAACACCGGCACGCCGTCGCTCGGCAACGCGACCTTCCAGCTCGACGTCGTCAACGTGCCGGCCATCTCGCCGGTCGCGTTCCTCGCCTTCGGCAGCGGCGTCGTCAACCCGGGCATCGACCTGACGTTCCTCGGCATGCCGGGCTGCAGCTCCTACACGAGCTTCGACCTCGGCCTCTACGGCAGCGGCCCCGTGGTCGGCGGCAACAGCGCCTTCGTCCTGCCGATCCCGATCGACCCGAACCTCGCCGGCGTCACGTTCGCCAGCCAGGGCGTGGCGCTGTCGCTGGCGACGCCGTTCGGCCTCGCGACCAGCAACGGCGCGGAGCTGGTGTTCGGCTTCTGACCTTGCGGGCGGCGCCGCGGGCGCTCCACTGGTCGGGTCGTGACCGACTTCGACCTCCGCCGCGTCCCCGCCGCCCTGCTCGCCCTCGCGCACCACCTGCGCGCGGCCGGCCACCGCGCGTGGCTGGTCGGCGGCGGCGTGCGCGACGTGCTGCTCGGCCGCCCGGTCGCCGATTGGGACCTGGCGACCGACGCGCGCCCCGACGCGGTCCGGCGCCTGATCCCGGACGCCGAGCCGACCGGACTGCCGCACGGCACGGTGACGGTGACCCGCGCGGGCACGCCGTACGAGATCACGACGCTGCGCGCCGAGACCGGCTACCGCGACGGTCGTCATCCCGACGAGGTGCGCTTCGTCGACGACCTGGCGATCGACCTCGCCCGGCGCGACTTCACGATCAACGCGTTCGCGGTCGACACCGCGAGCGGCGCGCTGATCGACCTGCACGGCGGTCGCGCCGACCTCGCGGCGCGCACGTTGCGCACGGTCGGCGACCCGAGCCGGCGGTTCGGCGAGGACGGGCTGCGATCGCTGCGCGCCGCGCGGTTCTGCGCGACGCTCGAGTTCGACCTCGAACCGGCGACGCTGGCCGCGATCGCGCCGACACTCGCGACGTTCCGCAAGGTCAGCAGCGAACGCGTCCGCGACGAATGGCTGCGGACGATGGTCGGGGCACGGCGGCCGTCACGCGCCTTCGAGGTGATGCGGACCACGGGCATGCTCGGCGTCACCTGCCCCGAACTGCTCGAAGGCGTCGGCATGGCGCAGAACAAGTGGCACAGCTTCGACGTCTGGCAGCACGGCATGGCCTGCATGGACGCCTGCGTCGGCGACCCCGTGCTGCGCATCGCGGCGCTGCTGCACGACGTCGGCAAGCCGCGGACGCGCGCGTTCAGCGACAAGACGCGCGACTGGACGTTCTACGACCACGACCGGATCGGCGCCGAGATCGCCGATCCGATCTGCCAGCGCTTGAAGTTCCCGACCGACGAGCGCGAGCGCATCGTCGCGCTGGTGCGCCACCACCTGTTCCACTACGACCAGTGGACCGACGCCGCGGTGCGACGATGGATCCGGCGCGTCGGCCGCGATCGGCTCGACGACCTCTACCGGCTCGGCGAAGCCGACGTGCGCGCCAAGGCGGCGGACATCGAGCCGGAGCTGCTGCTGCCGCTGCGCGCGCTGCAGGAACACGTCGCCCGCGTGCTGGCCGCCGGCGACGCGCTGAGCACGCGCGATCTCGCGATCGACGGCCGGGACCTGATGCGCACGTTCGGGCGAACGCCGGGTCGGTGGATCGGCGACCTGCTCGACACGCTGCTCGAAGAAGTGCTCGGCGACCCCGCGCGCAACCAGCGCGACGCGCTGCTGCAGCGCGCCCGCGAACTGCTCGCCCCACCGCCCGCGTAGACGAGCGCCGCCGGCGCCGTCGGCGACGCCGCAGCGGGGCCGGATGCGTCACTCGCCGCGGTTGCGGTCCCCGCGGCGCGGGCGAGCCGGCTCACCGCGAGCCGCCCACCGATTCGTAGCGCACGCCGGCCGGCATCGGCACCGGCACCGCCAGCGTCGTGCCGTGGTCGCCGGCCGTGCGCTGGCTCGCGTCGACGGCGACGAACGAGGTGTAGGCGGACATCAGGCCGTAGCCGAGGGCGAGTTGCTCGACCTCGCCGCGCGACACTTCGGCACCGCGCAGCCCGGCGTAGTCGGACAGCGCCTGGATCTTGCGCCGCGCCCACAGCGCCGGCAGCGCCGTCGCCGCCTCGCCGCCGTCGGCGCAGGCCACGGCGTCGAAGCGCGCCGCGCAGCCGCCGAGCTTGCCGCGCAGCTGCACGGTTCGCGGCGGCTCGCCCGCATAGCGCGCGGTCACCACGACCGGACGGCCGGCGTAGAGGTCCGGCAGCTGCGCGGGGAACACGTCGCGCACGTCCGCGCCGCCCCAGTCGATCACGACGTCGGTCAGCGCCGGATGCGCGATGCCCTCGAACAGCTGCGCGACCGCGCGACCGGGCGGCTCGTCGTGCAGCAGGTAGCCGACCGCGCCGCGGCCGAGCCGCGCGACCCCCTCGAGCAGGAAGCGGTTGACGGACGAGCCGACGCCGAGGCTGAACACGCGCGCCGCACCGAGTTCCTCGCGCACCGCGTCGAAGATCTGCACCTCGTTGCCGATGAACCCGTCGGTCAGGAAGCAGACGAAGCGCCGATGCGTCGGGGCGGCCGGGATCGCCAGCGCCGCGCGGATGCCGGCGAGCATCTCGGTGCCACCGCGGCCGTCGACCGAGCGCAGGAAGGACCGCGCCTGGGCCACGTTCTCGGCGTCGACCGGCACCAGCCGGCCGGCGAAGGCGTGCGTGCCGTTGGCGAAGCAGACGATCTCGAACCGATCCTTGGCATCGAGCTGGCCCAGCGCCATCTCGATCGCTGCGGTCGCCTGCCGCAGCGGCGTGCCCTGCATGCTGCCGGAGACGTCGAGCAGGAACACCAGCTCGAGCGGCTGGCGCGGCAGATCGCGCAGCGCATCGGGCGGCTGCACGAGCATCGTCAGGTAGCCGCCGGTCGCGTCGCTGCCGGTGAACAGGCACGCGCGGTTGCCTTCGCCGCCGGGGCGGAAGCGCAGCACGAAGTCCCGATCGGGCACCGTCTCGCCACCGGTGAGCCGCACGGTCGCGCCGGTCGCGCCGCGGCGTTCGACGTCGATCGCGTGGCTCGGCGACTGCACGTCGGCGAGCGCGAGGCCGGCATCGAGGTCGACCTGCACCGCGACGCGGTTCGGCGGCGTCACCGCGTCGGGCGAGTACGGCACGACGACCGGCTGGTGCGCATCGCCACCCCCGTCGACCGTGACGGCACCCACGCCGTCGGACCAGCCCGGCGGGTTGTAGCGCGGCCCGACCACCATCGGGAAGACGAACTCGTAGCCGTCGCTGCCGTAGGCCAGCGTGTGGAAGTAGCGCAGCTTGACGTCGATCGCCGCGCCCGGCTCGAGGTTGGCGACCGATTGCTCGAACACGTTCGGCCGCGCCTGCTCGAGCAGCGAGGCACGGTAGCCCTGCTGCCGCGCCTCGAGGTAGATCGCGCGCGCCTCGTCGCGCTTGCGGACGATGCCGCGGATCTGGCGTTCGCCGATCTGCATGACGAAGTCGCGAACCGCCGCGTCGTCGGGCAGCGGGAAGACGTAGACCGCCTCGATCTTCTGCTCGTAGGGGTTCGTGAACCGCTGCGTCACGTCGACGACCGACAGGAAGCTGCGCACGCTGGCATGCACGTCGGTGTGCTGCAGCGGCATCGGCAGCAGCGCGCCGGCGGCGTCGCGGCCGACCATCTGGCCGCTGCGCGGGCCATCGGCGACGGCCGGCAGCCCGGCACGCGGCGCCTCGCTGAAGATCCACAGCTCGTCGCTGCCGGGGCGACACGCCGGCAGGCCAGGCGCATCGAGCGCCGCGGCGAAGCCGGGGGGCATGCCCCCCCCGCCGGCCGTGACAACCTGTGAGCAACCGTAGATCACCAGCGCGGCGATCGACGCCAGGGCGAACCCACACCAGCCTAGCTGTTTGCCGTGCATCACTTGCTCTCCGTCTTCGTCCAGGAAACCGCACCGCGAAGGTCGTTGCCGAAACCGTCGGCGCACGCCTGCAACTGCACCGCGAACGGCGGTGCGTCGCCTTCGATCCGCAGGTGCACGCGCGCGACGCGCGCGCGCCCCAGCGGCAATCCCCCGTCCGCCGCCGCGAACGCCGCGACGACGATCCGCCCGCCCTGCAGCGCCGCCGCGTCGTAGTGCGGCGCGGTCGCGAACACGCCGTCGCCGCCTTCGACGCCGACGATCGCGACCTGCTTCCCGCCCGGCGCCAGCAATTCGAACTGCCAGGCCCCGAGCGGCGCGTTGCCGCTGTCGACGAACACGTCGTAGGCGGCGAACGTGACCGTCGCGGCCACCGCCGGCGCCCGACCGGCGAGCGGGCCCGGTGCAGCGGCGCCGAGCCAGGCGACCAGCGACAGGAGCAGCCAGCGCAGGATCGTCATGGCGTCACCCGTGCACCCGCACCGCGCGGGCGGCGATCCGCTCGACGTCGCCGCCGTCGACGCGGCCGTCGCCGTCGAGGTCGAAGGTGGTCGCGACCGCGTCGCCGCGCCGCAGCGCCAGGCTGAGCCGGTACGCATCCAGCACGTCGACGCGCCCGTTGCGGTCGAAGTCCTCGCGCACCATCGCGGCGCCGCCCGTCGCGTCCCCCGAAGCCAGCCAGGTGACCGGCAGCAGCACCAGCAGCGCCGCCGCCGCGAGCAGCGTCGGCCGCAGCCACGCCGGCCGCGGTCGCCGGCGCCGCGCCGCGTCATCGCGGGCCGCGGCGACCAGTTGCGCGTCGAGTTCCGCCGGAATGCGCACCCGTGCCCCCAGCGCGGCGCGCAGGTCGCGCTGCAGGGCTTCGGGCAGGCCGGGCTCCCGATCGTCGGCAGGGTCGGTCATGCCCCCTCCAGTTCCGCGTAGCCGCGATGGGTTCGACGAATCTGCGAAAAATCGTCGGCCGTCGGCGAGGCGTCAGGCGAGGAAGTAGCGGCGCGCCGCCGGGTCCGCGCGCAGCACGGCGAGCGCGCCGTGCAACCGCGACTTCACGGTGCCGAGCGGCACGCCCTGCGCCTCGGCCACCTCCTGCAGCGACAGACCGTCGACGAACCGCAGCAGCACCGCCTCGCGCTGCTCGTCCGGCAGGCAGCACAGCGCCGCGACCAGTTCCTCGCCGAGCGCGACCGGCGCCGCGTCGACCAGCGGTTCGGCGTCGCGGCGCTGCGCGCGCCGCCGCCGCCGTGCCAGGGCGAGATGCCGCACGACCGGGTAGAAGAAGCTCGTGAACCGCACCCGCAGGTCGAGTTCGGGCGCCTTGCGCAGCAGGTAGAGGAACGCCTCCTGCAGCACGTCGAGGGCGTCGTCGGGCGACCCCGCGACGCGGTGCGCGAGGCGCACCACCCAGTCGCGATGCCGCGCATAGAGCGCCTCGAACGCGCCGGCCTCGCCGGCCCGCAGCGCCGCCACCAGGTCGCGATCGCTGCGCCCGTCACCCGCTGCCGGACCGTGCACGCGTGCGCCTTCTAACCCGGACTTCTCACCACCGCCACAACCGAGCACGCCGCTTTCGCCGCCCGCAGCGTCGGGCGCCGCGCTCGGACTCGGCGCTTGGCAAGAAGTGCGGGCTAGCGCAGCCGGCGCGCGCCTGTCCATGCCTCCCCACCGGACGGGGTCTGCTGGCGGACCTCGCCGAGGTCGCGTACGACCGGTTTCCGACCTCGCGCGGCCATCGGCGGGCAGGAACCGGGCGAACGCCGATTCCATGGACGACCTCGAACACGCACTGCGACAACATGGTGCGGCCCTGCGCCGCATCGCCCGCGACCTCGTCGGTGCCGCCGACGCCGAGGACGTCGTGCAGGAAACCGCGCTGCAGGCGCTGCAGGCGCCGTCGCCCGCGGCCGGGGCCCGGCCGGGGTTCCTGTTCACGGTGGCGCGCCGCATGGCCTTTCGCCATCGTCGCGCACGCCTCCGGCGGCTGGCGCGCGAAGCCGAGGTCGCCCGCGATCCGGTCGAACATCCCGAAGGCGCGACCGATCACGGTGAAGCGCTGCGGACCCTGACCGATGCCGTCGTGGCGCTGCCCGAGCCCTACCGCGGCGCGGTCTACGCGCGCTACCTGCAGGAGCAGGCGCCGACCGCGATCGCCGCGGCCCTAGGCGTCCCCGTCGGCACGGTCAAGACGCGCCTCAAGCGCGGCCTCGCGATGCTGCGCGAGCGACTGCACGCCCGCTGCCGCGAACGCGGCGAGGACTGGCGCAGCGGACTGGTGCTGGCGTTCGCGCTGCCGCGCGCAACAACTTCGACAGCGAGTATGGCGGCGGCTGCCGCCGGAGGCGTGGTGATGACGATTACTTGGAAGATCCTCGCGGCCACGGTTACCGTGGCGGCGCTCGCGGCGTGGTTCGCGATGTCCCCACCGGAAGCGCCGCTGTGGCCACAGGCGGCCGACGCGGCGCACGTTGCCGCCGCGGCGCAGACGAGTCAGGTCGCCGACGCGGACCAGGTCGCCGCCGAACGCGTCGCGCCGGGCGCCGCGGCGAGTCCGCGCACGGGCGACGACACCGTGGCGCAAGCGGTCACCGTGCGCGGCCGCTGTGTGGATGCGGGGGGCGCGCCGCTCGGCGACGTGCCCATCTCGTGCTTCGACGGTGAGGAAACGGGCCGCAGCGTCGCGAGCCTCCGCACCGCCGTCGATGGCACCTTCGCCTGGACCACGACCTCGTTGCCGAAGGGCGGCGAGTTGATGCTGGGCCGCCGCGGTCTCGTGCGCCGCACCGAGACGATCGCGGCGGTCGTCGCGCCGGCCGAACGCGACCTCGGCGACCTCGTGCTAGCCCCCGCCTGCCACGTCCTCGGTCGGATCGTCGACGCCGAGGGCGCCGCCGTGCCCGACCTGCGCATCGCGTTCACGGCGGAGCCACTCGGCTATCCGGTCGGCCACGGGAAGGCGAAGTCCGACGGCAGCTTCACGCTGGAGGAAGGACTGCCGCTTGGCACCTACCGCGTCGACGTCGAGAACCAGCGGGTGCAGGTGCCGATCGTCGCGCTGGCGAACTCGCCGGACCAGACGGTGACCGTGACCCTGCAGCGCCTGGGCGACGAGGACATGCTGCGCGGCGTCGTCGTCGACGAGGCGGGCTCGCCCATCTCCGGCGCGCTGGTGCTCGCCGTACCTCCCGGAACCTCCCCGCGCGGACCGGCGTTCTCGAACTCTCGAGGCGAGTTCCAGATCCTGCGCCTGCCGGAGGATTCGCCGATGTGCAGCCTCACGATCGCGGCAGAAGGCTACGAAAGCCCGACGGGAGAGACGACGTTCGCTTGGGGACGCCAGAACATCCGGATCGTCCTCGCACGTGGCGGCATCGCGGCCATCCAGGTGGTCCGCGCCAGCGACGACACGCCGGTGGAGAGGTTCGCGGTGGCGTTCCGGGCGATCGAAGGACTGATCGTCCAAGGGGACTTCCCCGCGGTCGAGCAGCATCCCCAAGGCATCGTCACCAGGACGCCGCTGTCTGGCAGCCAATGCCAGGTCCTCCTGCAACCGGACGATCCACGTCTGGCCGCCCTCGTCGCGAACGTGCCGATCGTGCCCCATCCGGCGCAGCCGACGATTCTCCGCCTGGCCGACCTCGAACCGCGCCGCCTACGCGTCCAGCATGGCGACGGGTCCCCAGTGCCCGCCACCGTGGTGAACGTGCTCATGGTGTGCTGCGACCCGAGCCGCATCGCCATCGCGCCGATCGTCACCGTCGACCACATGCCGGCTGGCAACCTCGGCGGCAGCCTGATCGTCGCGACCACGACCACCGACGAGCACGGCGAAGCCACCGTGCAGGTGCCGATCGGCCACACGGTCGATCTCCAGCTTGTGCCGAAGGATCGGGCGCCAGCGCGGCAGAACAACCTCGCGCTTACTCCCGACGCGCCGCTGGTCGTCACCCTCGCGGGCGGCGCGACGGTGCGCGGCCGCCTCGGCCCCGATTTCATCTGGCCCGAACTACGCCGCCTCGCCGGCGCGGAGCACGACGCGACGCGTGTACTCCTGCCGACGCTGACACTGCGGGATCCCGACCAGCGCGCAGCGCCCCTTGGGCAAGGTTGGTCCTGTTCGCCCGATGGCACGTTCGAACGCGTCGGGCTGCCCGCCGGTCGATGGCGGCTGGTGGTCTGCGTCCGCTCGTTCGCGGGGCTCCGCGACCTCGAGGTCGACGGCGGCGTCCTCGACCTCCGTGACGACACGGTGACCACCTGCGACGTCGACCTGTCGCGGTTGCAGCCGGGGACCCTGCGCGGCCGCGTCGTGCGCGACGGCAAGCCGGTGGCCTTCACCCCCTTCGCCCTTCGCCAGCCACCGGTCGAACCAGCCACCGTCGCGGCGTCGGAATTCCGCATCACCACCGATGGCGACGGCTGCTTCACGATCACGTTGCCGCACGGCATCTGGGAACTGCGCGACCCGGCGGATCCGACCATGCCGAGCGACGCCTGGCCAGCTGCCGAGACCCGCGCCGAGAGCGCGATCGGTCAGACGACCTACCAGACCTTCCTTCTGCCGCCGGCGCGGCCCGCGGCCGAGAAGGCGCGGTGAGCGACGCACGCACCGGTCACGCCGGACTGCGCAACCGCACGCCGAGGAACGCCCGCGCGACGCGCCAGCTCCGTTCGACGGTCGACAGCGAGCAGCCCTCGGCGGCCGCGATCTCCGGGTGCGTCAGCCCCGAGAAGAAGCGCAGCTCGACGAGCCGCGCCAGCGCCGGATCCTCGCTCTCGAGTTCGGCCAGCGCCGCGTCGAGGTCGAGCAGGTCGACCTCGTCGCGTTCGAGGAACAGCACGGCCTCGTCGAGCGAGCAGCGCTGGCGCGCGCCGCCGCGCTTGTCGGCGCGCTTCCGGCGCAGGTGGTCGATCAGGACGCAGCGCATCGCCTTGGCCGCGACGGCGAGCAGGTGCCCCCGGTTCGCGAACTCGCCGCCGGCCCCGGCCAGCCGCAACCACGCCTCGTGGACCAGCGCGGTCGGCTGCAGCGTGTGCGCGCGCAGGCCGCGCAGCTGCGCATCGGCGAGGCGGCGCAGGTCGTCGTAGCAGAGATCGGCGAGCGGATTCGCCGTGGGCGCGAGCAGGGTCGTCATGGTCGTCACCGCGAGAAGGACGCCGCGCCGCGAACCGCACGGCGATTTTCGCCGCCGCCGCCAAGCTCAGGTAGCGCAGCTACTTGCGCACCGCGTCCAGCCAGTCAGGGCGCCGCGCCGAGGCATGTTCGCCGGCGTACTTCGCCGCCAGCTCCGGCCGCCCCGTGAGTTCGTAGATCGCGACCAGATCCGGCTCGGCCCGGGCGAGCATGCCCTTCTGCGAACTGGCCTGCTCGGCGGACTCGAACATCTCGATGCAGCGCAGGAAGCACTGCTCGGCGGCCGCGAACTCCGACCGCAGCGCGTGGCTCCAGCCCTGGCTCAGCTCGCACTGGTAGACGATGCCCGGCAGCGGCGGCGTCGCCGCCTTCGCCAGGGCCTCGCATGCCGCGAGTTGCCGCAACGCGGTGACCGGATCGCCGGACTGCCGGTGCACGTCGGCGAGCGTGACCATCGTCAACAGCGTCGGTCCGGCCGAGGCGCCGAGCGTGCGTTGCCGCAGTGCGAGCAGGCTGTCGCCGAGTTCGATCGAACGGGCGTAGTTGTGGCGATCGCGCTCGAGCACCATCAGGTTCGACAGCGCGACCTGGTAGGCCGGCAACCGGTCGTCGCCGATCGGCGCGAGCACCGCGAGCGCCTCGTCGAGCCGCTTCGCCGCCGCGTCCTTCTGGCCGAGCCGGATGTGCAGGCCGCCGAGGTTGACGAGCGTGGTGCCGGTGTCGACGTGCTTGGGGCCGAGGACCCGCTGGCGGCTGGCCAGCACCTCCTCGACCTTCGGCACGGCCGCCGCGAAGTTGCCGCGCGACGCGAGCGCCATCGCGAGGTTCTGCAGCGCCGCGATCGACTCCGGGCCGTCCTCGCCGAACCGGGCGACGAAGCCGTCGTGGGCGCGGACGTAGAGGCGTTCGGCCTCGTCGAGCTTGCCGAGTTCGTGCACGATCCCGGCCAGCAGGTGCGTCGCCTTGAGGATCAGGTAGTCGTCGGGGCGGGTCCGCTGCATCCGTTCGATCGCCGCGCGCAAGGTCGCCTCCGCGCCCGGTCGATCGCCGCGCGCCCGCTGCAGGTTGGCGCGCTGCACGTCGCGCGAATCGCCGAGGGGCTCGTCCGGCGGCAACTTCGCGAACCCGGCGTCGACCCGCCGCAGGCCCGCCTCGGCGTCGTCGAGCTTGCCGAGCTTGATCTGGACCTCCACGAGCTCGAGCACCGCCTGCAGCGAGTTCAGGTCGTCGATACCGTCCGCAGTCGTGATGTCCGCGACGCCGGCGCGCAGGTGGCGTTCAGCCTCCGGCAGCAAGCCGAGGCCGAAGAACGTCCGACCGATCGCGCGGCCGAGCACGGCCCGCACGGCGACCTGGTCGGCGAAGCGCTGCTCGAACTGCGACGCGGCGCGCGTCAGCGCGTCGACGGTGCGCGCATCGCGACCGTCCTTGCCCGGATCCGGCGACGACAGCACGTCGACCAGGAAGTCCAACGACGCCTCGGCCGAGGTGCGCCCCTCGCGCTCGGCGAGTTCGGCGCGGCGGGTGTCGCGCAGCGCCAGCGCCGTCATCGTCACCGCGATCGCCGAGACGATCGCGATCGCGGCCGCCGCGGTGACGCCGAGCCGGTGGCGGCGCACGAACTTCCAGCAGCGGTAGCCGAGGCCCGCCGGCCGCGCGCGCACCGGGAGGTCGCGGCGGAACCGTTCGAGGTCCTCGCGCAGCGCGCCGACCGTCGCGTAGCGCCGGGCCGGATCCTTCTCGAGCGCCCCGGCCAGGATGCTGGCGAGGTCGCGCGGCAGATCGGGGCGCGCCTTCTGCGCCGGCAACGGGTCGCGCTCGAGCACGGTCGTCGCGATCCGCAGCAGCGACGACGAGTCGGCGTCGTACGGCGACCGGCCGCACAGCAGGTGGTAGAGCACGACCCCGAGCG
>CAYMRG010000017.1:17109-21101 GCA_964392555.1 uncultured candidatus Brocadiaceae bacterium | reverse complement strand
GGCTCCGTGCAGGTCGACGAGCTGCGCGAGCCGGTCGACCTGGAGCAGCACGCAGCCGAGCGGCACGCCGTGGCGGCGCGCCCGCGCGAATTCGTTCTTCATCAGGTGCAGGATCTGCGCCTGGGAGAACAGGGCGGTGCTGAGGAAGCCGTCCCCGGATTCGTTCGGGTTCGGCGGCCGCGGCGTCCCTCCCGGACGGCCCCTGCGGAAACCTGGTCTGCTCATCGCGATGTGCTGTGCCCGCGCTGCGGCGCGACTCGGCAGAGCAAACTAGTGCCACCCTCGTCGTGTGCCGCAGAAAAAAAAGACGGGCCTCAGCCGGTCAGAACTGAGGCCCGCAAGATGCGGGTCTAGGCTACGCAATGGAGAGGGCGGTTAGGGAGGGGGGATACTGGTCTCCACCACACAGCCAGGACCCGACTGTGTCTGCTTTGGACAGAACCGGCGAACCGGCGCTGCCCACGTCCGACTCGATGGTCAGTCGAGTCTTCAGGTCGTTCAGAGAGCGTTTCGCTGCCATGGTCGCCCACGCCATCGCTGACGTCGGCAGCCACCATCCCGTCCGAGCCACCGGCCAGGCTAGCCAGTGCCCCGCGCGGGACAGGGGCATGATCATGCCAAGTATCCACGGGATTTCAACAGGGTGCCGCGCGGTTTTTCACCACCGCATTCCACACTTGGGGAATGCGCCTTCGCACGGCGCCTTGCCGGCTCCGGCGAGAACCGGCTCAAGCCCAAGCAAGTCGCGGACTTGCGGTCGCAACGTCGGGCGCCCTGGCAGTCCTTCGCCGGCCGTTCGCGCGGCCCCACCCGCAGTGGAAAACTCCTCTGCGACGACCTGGCGCGAGCGGCAGCGCGGTCACCGTCCGATGCCGACGAGGCCGGGCAGGCGGTAGATGTTCCACTCGGGGAACTTGTGCTGCAGCAGCAGCAGGCCGCCAATCAGCAGCACCGCGTAGACCACCAGCACGAGGAACTGCGCGACGAGCTTGGCCACCAGCCCCTTGGTCTTGTGGGCGAGGCCGCGGCCCGGGTTCTCCCGGCCGCCACGCAGGATCCAGTCGCGCTGCGCGACCAACGCCTGCTGCACGACCTTCTGCTCGTCGATCGGCGAGGCCAGCACGCGCCGCGTGACGTCTTGCCAGGGATACCCCTGCGTCGACTGCTGCACGGTGCGCTGCAGGTCCGCCATCAGCGGCTTCGGCACGGCGCCGGCCATCAACCGCATCGCGACCGCCCCCACCTGCTGCAGGGTGTCGTCGGGAGGCGTCCCTTCAGGCGGCGGTGTCCCTACAGGCGGCAGCGTGGCGGCCATCCGCGCCAGCTCAGCCCGAAGTCTTCTGCGCCTTCGAGAACTGGCGGTTGCGGCCGCGAACGGCCTTCACCAGCGGGAACGAGACGGCCTTGCCGTTCTTCTGCAGCGTGATGATGCCGCGCTTGATGACCTTGGTCGCGATCTTGATCGTCATGACCTGGCCCTCGGGCGTCAGGATGCGCACCGGCTGCAGGTTGGGCTTGAACGTGCGCTTGCTGCGGCCCGTGACGCGGCGACCGACACCGCCGTCCTTCTTGGCCAGACCGCGGCGCTTGACTTGGTTTCCGATGCGGGTGCGACGACCGGTGACGGCACAGACTCGAGACATGGCAGCAGATCGTTGAGGAGAAGGGGCGAAGAGAGTAGCAGGCGCCCCCCAGGGTGCAAGGGATTCCCGTCGCGGCCATGGCGTCGACCCTGCCCCCATGTACCAGGGAAGGGCCCCACCACCCCCAGCCGGGCGTCGGCAGGGGCCGGCGGCCGTTGGGCCGACGGTGTCGGCTGGCCGGGGCCGATCAGCGCGGCGGCGCCGCGGCGGCCGCCTTGTAACGGGCCAGGCGCTGCTCGTACTCGGGGTTGCCGCGACCACCCTTGTCGATCGCCGTGGTCTGCAGGTCGATCGCTTCCTGGATCCGACCGTTGGTGAACATCGCCAGCGCCGCGGTGTCGAACTCGAAGTAGTCCATCCCGTCCCGCTGCTCGAGCATGCGCTCGGCGACACCGAGCGCGAACGGGTCGAACATCCCGATCGTCGGCAGCTCGGTCAGGGCATACCAGCAGGCGTTGTTCAGCGAGATGCGGCCCTGGTCCTCGCCGAGGAAGCCGTCGAGGATCGCCTTCGCCCCGGCGGCGTCGCCCGCGCAGCGCCGCGCCAGCACGTAGCGGGCGCGCACCAGGTCGGTGGCGTTCGCGCCGAGCTGGCCGGCGTGTTCGACGGCCTGCTGGACGAGGTCGCGGTGGACCTGCGGGTTCTGGTCGACGGCGAGGGTCATGGCGAAGGCGAGGCAATCGTCCGGCGTGTCCAGCAGGGCCTTGCGGCAGCGGAACGCCTGCTTGACGACTTCGCGTGGCTCACCGACGGCGATCAGCGCTCGCAGGTAGGCGAGCTGCACCCTGGGATCGCTGGTCATCTGCTTGGCGTACGGGGCCAGCAGCTTCGCCAACGCCGCACCGAGCGCCGGATCGTGCGGCGCCGCGCGCAGCGCGAGATCGGTGAACGCCGCGAGCGGGCGCGGTTCGGCCGCGAGCTGCTCGCCGGCCGCTGCGGCGGCACGTTCGGCAGCCGCACGATCGCCGGTGCGCGTCGCCAGGTTGACGTAGAGCCAGCCGCGCGCCTCGCCGTCGCGCGGCGCGTCCCGCAGCAGGTTCTCGACCTGCTCCGTCACCACCGCCGGGTCGAGGTTGTCGAACATCGAGGGCACGGTCACACGCACGCCGGCCAGTTGCCGCTGCCGATCGAGGTCGACCGGCCCCGCCAAGGTCGCTGCGATCGCGTCGGCGAGGCCGCTGCCCGGCTTGCCGGCGAACGTGACGACGCCCTTGCGGTCGACGACGATCGCGGCGCCGGCGCTGGCGCCGGGCGCGTCGCTGCACCAGGTCCGCGCCGTCGCCCCGCCCGCATCGACCGCGATCCGGCACGCCCCCCACGCCTCGGCCACCTTCGCCGCGGGTGCGGCATCGACCACCGCGACGATCGCGAGGCCGCGCGCGGCGTCGCGCTGCTGCATCGGCGCGAAGCAGGCGGCATCGGCCTGGAGCCGCGCCGCGCCGTGCGGCCCGTTGCAGAACACGTAGACCGTGCACGGCGGCGCCTGGTCGCCGGCGAAGGCGACCGCTTCGCCATGGGCGAACGAAGCGAACTGCGGCGCCGGGAGTTCGGTACCGACCGGCACGACCTCGGCGATTTCGCCCGAGGAAGGCGTCTCGACGACGACTTGCTCCTCAGGTGGCAGGGGCACGGGCACGGGAACCTGCGCGCTCGCCCGCGCGGCCAGGAGCGCGCCGAGCGCGCCGATCAGGAACAACTGCTTCATCGGTATCCCTCGCTGCAGACGACCGTGGCGCCATGCTACCGTCAACGTGGCGGCGCGGGTGGCCGGGCCGCGGCGAACAGCCCGTCCTGCCGCATCCGCGCGACGACCCCGCCGACGACCTGCTGCAGGCCGCGCGACAGCGCGGCGACCGCGGCTTCGGCGCCGGTGCCCTGCAACCGCTCGGTCGCGGCGAACTCCTGGCGGAACAGCAGCCGCCCATCGCCCTCGAGCCACAGTTCGATCGTGACGTGCGCGCGCTCGCCGTCGCCGTCGTGGACCTCGGCGAATTCGACGATCCGACCGCGCAGCGACCAGGTTTCGTCGCCGGGATCCGCGGCGCCCTTGACCAGGTCGCAGACCTGGGCGCGCGACAGGCCGAGCACCAGCGCGTCGGTGACCAGGCGATCGAGCGGCGCGACCCAGCGTTCGAGCGGGCGCGGTTCGAGCTGCACGCCGGTCGCGACCAGCAGGCAGTCGCTGTCGAGCGCCGTGCCGAGCTGCAGGTCGGCGACGCGCAGCACGCCGGCCTTCTGCGGATCGACCGCGGCGACCTCGGGCAGCGCCAGGCGGAAGAAGCGCTCGCGCGGCACTTCGACGCTGCCACAGGCGGCCAGCAGGAACGCGGCCGCGGCCAGCGCGGCGTT